>JAKAUD010000057.1 GCA_021827885.1 Thermoplasmata archaeon
GCTTTACTGATATGAAAGGTTCAGTGATTGAGTCAAGACTAGAGCGAACTCCTATGACTCCTGCTTCAAATACAAAGATTTTAACTGCCTATCTTGCAGTTGAAAAATATGGAATGAACCACACCTTCGAAACACATTTTGAGAAGTATGGAAAATCAATTCTTGTTGACGGCGGACCAACTTTTTTTCTAAATCCAAATAAACCTGAGTTCAGACAGAAGTTCGAAAATATAATCGATCAAATAAGATCAGGAAGCCGCATAAAGTCAATTCTACTCGCAAATCCCATAGTCGATAGTCAGAGATATAATGAATGCTGGCAGATCGGAGATTCTAAATATTCGTATCAAGCCCCTGTTTCAAACTTTTCCGTAATGGAAAACTGTCATTACAAGAACAAAAAAAATAAGCCTCAAGAATTTTCATCGATAGTGAACCATGCCTCAGAAGAAGCTTATAGTCCTGTTAGGAATCCAGAACGATATTTTGCAGATTCCATTCTTTCTGGTTCTAATATAGATTATTATGTTCCGGTGAAAAGATGTAACGTTCACGCTACGGATGTCTATGCTTCACATTCAGCAATATTGTCAGACGTTGCAACGCACATGCTCGTTGAAAGCTGCAATTTTTACGCGGAGATACTTTTCAAGAGCCTCTCATATGATGGAAAGAATCCGGGCGATTGGCAAAAATCGGCCAGACTTGCAATAAATATGTTATCCAGTATCGAAGGTTCAGAAGGGATACGAATCAAAGATGGATCAGGTCTTTGCAAAGACAATCTTATGACACCAATATTCACAGTAAATCTGTTACGACATGCCTATGAAAAATATGGCAAATCATTCCAGAATTTATTTCCAGGGCAAGGTAAGGGAACGTTAAGGAATAGACGGATTAATAATGCCGAAGATGGAATTATTGCCAAGACAGGTACATTATCATCAGTCTCTGCATTATCGGGTTACATCCTAAGCACTGGTACAATCTTTAGTATCTTTATTAATAACTCTGTCGCCCAAACAAACGAACGAGAAGCTTTCATTGACCGGATTGTTTCCGATTTCATTGAAAGACACCGGAGTGCAGCATAATTTTATTCAAACTGCAGGACCAAAAAACAGTTTTATGCTCTAATTAACATAACCCAACATGAAACAGAAAATTTTTGACGATTTCATGGCTTCCAACAACCACCTCATTTGGTTTAAGAGAGACCTTGTTGAGTTTGCAGAAAAATACGGAACTCCATTAATAGTATACTCAAAGCAGAAAATCATTTCGAATTTCTCTAAAATAGACGATTCATTCAGAAAATTCACAGATAGTTACTCCATAAACTATGCAATAAAAGCCAACAGCAATGCGTCCATACTTTCGCTGCTAAGGGAAAGAGGGTCTGGCGTTGACGCGTCATCATATCACGAAGTTATGACCGCGATTAATTCAGGTTTCTCTACCGACAATATTTCTTACACTGCAAACAATGCATCTCCCAAAGAGCTGAGTTTTGTTTCCGAAATGGGAGTTAAGATGAACTTTGACTCCATAGGCCAATTTAACAGTTTAGGTAAACGCATGCCAAAAAGTGTAAGTTTTAGAATAAAGTCAGAATACGGAAGAGGAGAATTCAAGGGAACTACCACTTCTGGACATGGAGCAAAGTTTGGGGAATTACCAGATTTAGCTGTTGTCGGATACCGGAGAGCCAAAGAACTGGGATGCGAACATTTCGGTATTCACATTATGACAGGATCGAATATCACAGACCCGGATCATTTTTCCAAGGTTGCGCGTGATATCTCAAGAACAGCAGTTCATATTGCAAACTTATCAGGAGTCAGATTTGATTATCTGGATATTGGAGGTGGTTTTGGCGTGCCATACAAGCCTGATGATAATGAGCTTGACATGGCCCTTACAGCAGAAGTAATTTTTAAAAACATTTCGATTGAGTTTACCGCAGGTGGTCTTGATACCCCAGAAATTGTAATGGAACCTGGCCGCTATATAGTTGCCAATGCTGGTGTTCTTCTTGGAACCATTCGTGATGTAAAGTGTCAGGAAATGAACTATGTGGGAACTGATATAGGCATGAATATTTTAATCAGACCTGCCCTTTACGGTGCCTACCACCATATTGTTATAGCCAACAAGATAAATGATGAAGCGACTTTTCCTTGCGAGGTAACTGGTCAGATATGTGAGAACACAGATAGAATTGGAAGAGAAATGACATTTCCAGATCCGCATCCTGGCGATATTATAGCGGTGTTCAACGCCGGAGCTTACGTGAGATCTATGGCTAGCAACTACAACGGCAGAGGTTTACCACAGGAAGTCCTTTTCGATGAGAGATCTGATATGGTGATTTCCTCGCGTGAATCTGGATACATGTAGGTATTTAACAATAATATCAGGAAATCAGAGCCATTCACCAAAATCGTTCAGTATCCTATCTCTGTCCTTCAAATCCCCCATCCTTTGAATCAATTCCATATCCCTGAGATATTTCATTGATTCTGTCTCGTCAGGCCGATCATAGGAAAAACAAATGTCAGATAAGATTAAAGAATCAAAAAACAAAGAAAAAATCTTTTTAGCCCTCTGAGAATGATAGCATGATGTAACAATATAAAGTTTCGATGGGCGAATTCCCATTTCTTTTAAAACATTCCTCGTGAAAAAAGCATTGCCTATAGTAGATCCTGACCTCTCCTCCAACATGATCCTTGAAGGGTTTAACCCGTATTTGAGCAGTGTGTCCGCTATTACACGTGCTTCGCTCTTCTCGCATTTTGGTTCTGTTTTGCCTCCAGAAGCAATCGCTAGCATATATTCATGCTTCACCATGAAATCAGCAGCGACTTTGGACCTTCCTAATATTTCAGGACCCGTGCACTTTTCACTTAACCTGCAACCTAAGATAATCACCAATTCCATGAATCATTCCTATAACAATGGATAGAAGCATGCCACATAATGTTCATTTCTAACTTTTTTAAGTTGAGGTCTTTCGGTTTCACATTGATCTTTTTTGAATGGGCAGAAATGGGCAAATGAGCAGCCTTTGATGCCACCATTGTAAAAGTTGAAGTCAAGGTTTAGTTTGGTGATATGATTTTTATTATTATTTTCAAGGTCAGGCATTGAGTTTATAAGAATCTCACTGTATGGATGCATGGGGTGTTTTGCGATCTCGTCGGCATCACCGTACTCTACTACTCTTCCAAAGTTCATTACCGCCATCTTGTCTCCAATAAATCGAGAAGTGGCTAGCTCATGGGAAATGTACATCATGGAAAACTTCATCTCACTTTTGAGCTTTTTTAGTAAATTTATAACAGTAGCGCTAATGGATACATCAAGCATTGAAGTTGGTTCATCGGCTACTATGAATGACGGATTCATAATTAACGATCTGGCAATTGAAACTCTTTGCCTCTGACCCCCTGAAAGTGATTTCGGAAAGACATCCAGGAAACTATTGCCAGGTTGTAAGCCAACTCTATCAAGCATTTCAGCTACCAATTCTCTCCTCTTTTCTTGATTTAGATCCTTACGAAAAGATACCAAAGGTGAAGATACTGATTTGTATATTGTGTTAAAAGGATTCAGAGAGGAATATGGATCCTGGAATATCATTTGAGTTTTAGAACGAAATTTAAATAACTTTCTTCCCCTAAGCTTGCTAACATCCTGATTTTCGAAGAATATTGATCCTCTTGTGATATCCAAAAGCTTAACTGCAGCAAGTCCCATGGTAGTTTTTCCACTACCACTTTCGCCCACCACTGCAAGTGTTTCTCCCTTTTTTATCCCTATAGAAACATTATCAAGGGCATGGTTTACTATTCTGCCGCTCTTGAAGATTTTCTCAACTTCATTAAATCTCAATACGAATTCGTCAGAGCTATTATTCTGAAAGTCATCCTTTATGTTCACACTTTCGTATTCGTTCATAAAACTTTACCTCAACTATATTTCACTTCAATCATCCTTACTGGCTTGACCAGGTTTTATACACTCAACAAAATGGGACTTCCCCACTATTGCTGGCGAAAGATCGTATCTAAGACATGCATTTTCCGCTATTGGGCATCGGTTGTAAAAACTGCATCCGCTTATTGGTTTGCTGAGGTCAGGTGGGAATCCTTCACTCACAGGAAGATATCCTTCTTTATCAGTTGAAAGGCTTATCATTGAAGAAAGAAGCATACTAGTATATGGATGCAAAGGGGAAGCGAGTACTTCTTCCTTTGTTCCCAGTTCAACAATCCTCCCTGCATAAAATATTCCTACCTTATCAGCAATAGTTGCAGCCACGGATAAATCATGTGTAACAAAAATTACGGTTAAATTTAGTTCTTCCTTTATTTTACTGAGTGATGCGAGGATTTCACTCTGTACTATTACGTCTAATGCAGTAGTTGGTTCATCTGCAATAAGAAGTTCCGGTTCACAAGAAAGCGCTAAAGCAATGGATACCCTCTGTTTCATACCACCGCTGAGCTCGTGTGGATAAAGTCGTCTCACCTTTGGTCCGAGACCAGCGATTGAAAGATACTTATCAATTCTTTCACTCAAATCTCCCTTAATATCGTGTGCCTCGAAAGTATCATAAAATTGATCTTCAATTCTAGCAACTGGATTCAGCACATTCATAGCAGACTGAAAGATCATTGCAATTTTCTTCCACCTAAAAGCTCTTAGTTTTGGAAGTGAGAGATCCATTATCGAAACAGAATCCTCAGACCCATTGAATATCATTGAACCTGAAATAATTTCCCCAGGGGGCTCAATAAGCCGCATAATAGAGAAACCAAGTGTCGATTTACCAGATCCAGATTCTCCTACGAGAGCAAGTATCTTCCCTCTTTCCACATCAACACTGAGGTTACGTATGGCATGCACATCTCCTTTCTGAGCGTGAAAGACGGTGTTAAGATTTTGTACGGAAAGGATTATTTCAGTCATTTAATTTCACCTGATGCCTGTCCCATGGCCTCATTTACTCCACTGCCAAATAGATTTGCTGCGATTCCTACTAGTGCAATTGAAAGCCCTGGTGGGACAATCCACCACCATGCCCTGTATACTATGGCATCTTCTGTCTGAGCCCAATAAAGAGATGTTCCCCAGTTGATTGAGTTGAGATTCCCAAGACCGAAGAATGCAAGACCAGCTTGTGCTACGATTGCTCCAACCATAAGATAAACAGCATTGATTATGATCAATGGAAGCACATGCTTAAACAGTTCTCCAAACATAATTCTAAAACCACTGAGGCCAGCAAGTCTTGCTGCATCTATAAACGGCTGTTCTTTAAGAGTGAGTATCTGCGATCGGATAACCCTTGACATAAACGGCCAACTTAGGAACGAAAGAATTAGTATTGTTGTTGAGGTCTTAGGAGGCAGATATGCAGACAGAATTACAAGAAGAGGAAATGTGGGCAATATTAGAAAAATATCTACGATTCTCATTAGAACATTATCGGTTATTCCTGCGTAATATCCAGCTATCAGACCTACTGCAGTCCCTATTAGAGTAGCCATAATGGCAACTGATGCACCAACATAAAGTGAAACACCGGTTCCATACAGATACCAGGATAACAAATCGTGACCTATGTAATCTGTTCCAAATAAATGCGCCGACGATGGAGGGAGCCAGTCCGGAAACTTTGTTGTGAACGGACTATATGGAGATATAAATGGACCAACTATACCAATGGCGGCAAAACCCAAGAAAATAACAATTCCTGCCTTTGCCTTACTATTGGACCATATTTGCCACAAAAAGTTCTCCTTAATAGCTGAGGTTTTCTTTGTGGACTTTTTTAATACATTTTCTCCAGTTACAGGTTCTATCATTCATTTCACCTTAATTCAACTCTTGGGTCCAAAAATGCGTATAGCAAATCGGCAAGGAAATTTGCTATAATTACAGTGATAGTAATCACTAAGAATATGCCGTCGATTAAAGGATAGTCGAGTGATGTAACTGCTTCATAGAGTACGTACCCGATTCCAGGATATGAGAAAACAACTTCCACAAAAAATGCGCCTGCTACTATAAAGCCGAAAGCCAGTACAATATGTGTTGTTACAGGTAATATTGCATTCCGTGAAGCATATTTCTTTTGTATTATTCTTTCGGGAATACCCTTGGCTTTAGCCAGAAGAAGGTAGTCTTCTCTATTCTGGTTAACCATTGTATTACGCATCGTTAGGGCAAATCCAGGAAACGTTGTTAGAACAAGAGTAATTATTGGCAGTCCACTGTGCCAGAGAACATTTGAAATAAATCCCCAGCTAAATCCAGGTGACAAATTGATTGAAAAAGCCCCAGAAACAGGAAATAATCTTATTCCTCCTGGAAGAACTATCATTACCGCAAAGATCAACTGGAATATAATAGCTATCCAAAAGTATGGTAATGAGGTTAGCCCTATGAAGAAAGCAGAAATGCCAGTTTCAGCTTTGCTTCCACTTCGCCAGCCAATAAATTGGCCGAACAATACACCAAGTACAGATGAAATTGTGGTCGCAGTTCCCAATAAAAACAATGTCCACGGTAAATGTTGCGCGATAACTTCAGTCACAGTTTCAGGATAGTAGTAGTATGATATACCCATGTTGCCATGAAAAAGCTCGATAATATATCTCTCAAATTGATAAAGAAGATTTGGATTCTGAAGTCCGAACTCAGACTCCAATATCTTAACTTTGTTAAGAGGTATGTAGTGATAATTGGCCAGCAAAAGTGTAGTAACTGGATTTCCTGGAATTATTCTTGGCAACATGAAGTTAATTACAAGAGCAACTGCGGCTGTCAGAACAGCATAAGATGTTCTTAGAGCTATATATTTTCGAGTAATCATTAAGCTGGCCCCAATTAAAAATTATAAAAAAGTTGAGGAAGTTTACTTTTCCTCCTTTTTCTTCCCCCTAGAAACATAGTATCCAGCGACTCCTCCGATTATTACAATTGCAGCCACTATACCTCCAATTTCATAGTAAAGATTGTAGTCTGTTGTTGATGCCTTAGACACTGAGTATATTGTCATAAAGTTAAGTGGACTGTCCATTGTCAGATTTGGTATAAATCCTTGGACAACGTTATGATTGTAAGAATAGTAATTGTTAGCACTGCCAATTGGTATGATTGGAATCTGAGAGTCTATTAATTGCTGAACCTGATGTAGATTTGACACTAGGCTGGACTGCGATGAGGTGATCGTTGAATTAAAATAAGTATTTAGTGTTTTATTTGAAAAGTGCTCAAAATTCCAGGCCCCATTGTAATCATATGGCATTTGTAGTTGTAAATAGGGGTTAGCAAATGGTGGAACGTACCCAAAGTATGTCATGTTAGTGAATTTTGAACTAAAGACATCAGAACCCCACGTACTGAATGGCACATTTGTGAGCGTAGCGTAAACGCCGGCTGCATTTAGATCTGAAACAATGAAGTTACCAGCTGCTTCCCAATCCGATACTGGGGGTTCTACAATGTTTACTGAGAGTTGATTGTTAGTAGTATTGTTATCGAAGTACCCTGTGGTTGAATTCATATGGTACCCAGCTTTTTCAAACTCTTTTTCTGCCATCGACACATTAAATGAGTAATAAAGCAAATTTGGTGCCCAATCAGATTTCAAGACCGTTGGCAAACCACCAAAAGAAAAGTTCCCTTGCCCATATGATCCCAGTCCATCCTCAGCTTTTTGCATAATCTGTGTCTTGTTAATGGCATATGCGAATCCTCTCCTTATGTGAACGTTATTGTATGGACTTAGAGTGTCGTTCATCCAAAGATAGAAAGTCCAAGGTTCTACCTGCTTGACATTAGTTATAGCTGGGTAAGTGCTGAGTGACTCATAATCGCTTAATGATGGGAAAGACCCCCCTATAGAACCATCTTCCAAGGATAAATCTGCATCCGCCGTTGATGAGAACTTTTCAACAAAAATGGTTTCAATATGCGGTACTCCCATCCAGAAATGAGTGTTTGCTACAATCGTGCCTCCAGCAGCAGTAATGTCTTTGAGGATAAATGGCCCAGCAGTTATTTCCTGTCCGAATGGACCCATATTTAAATAGCTTCCTATTCTACTTACATTTCCGTGATCATAAATAGACCAGGCCGATGGTATAATAGTCTGAGTGGCAACGTAATCAAACCACAATGTGCTTTGGTCTTTGAACAAGAAGCTTACAGTTTCATTGTTTGGAGTATATATTGAACTTATATATGGACCAATACCATATGTATCGAGTGAAGCATTAGCAATTATCGCATCGAATGTGAACTTAACATCCTTTGATGTTATTGCTCCAACAACGCTAGTCCCGTTTACCCAGTCTGCATTTGGGTTGAGATTAAACGTTATATTTTCAGTACCATTGCTATTGTAATTTATAGTCCATGAATTGGCTAACCAAGAAGTTACATTCCCATTTGTCCACTGAAAGCCGAGACTATCTGCATACATCTGTCCGTCAAGTATTGTTGCCAAACTGTTTGTTGCAGTTAATGGATTCAAATTTGAAACAGACGTAGAAATTGGAGTTCCAAATATGAACTCGCCAGTGGGCGCGCTACTAGAGCTAGCATTAACTCCTGGTAAACTTGCGAAAGCAAGTAACACCATTACTAAAGCTATAGAAGAGACGACTATTTTCGTCCTAAAACCAGCCATAAACAGGTAACTGAGTGTCCTAATATAAATCTTACGTAAGGGATATACCTAGTGCAATATTTAACCACTTTAAATTAGTTAATTATTTTAGTTAGAAAAATCGGAAATTATGTTACAATAAAAGATCATTTAGGGTGTCCAAACATTCGTCAAACAACGATATCCATTATTTCTCTCTTTGATCTGTGCCTTATCTGATTGACCATTACAATGCAGTTGTATACAACTATCCTCTCACCAATGGCAACATCATAGTTCCTGTTGCGGACATACCATATGTGTTCGGAATGCATTATCTCCTCTGAAATGAAAAATGTCCTCTCTATTTCCCATCTTAGCCTGTATCTGGCTTTCTCCCTTTCCCTGATAATCATACCCTGCTTCCTGTTGAATGTCAGATTATAATGAACAGTGCCCCTTTTTCTGTTTGTATCTATAAAGGGAATGCTATGTGTATTGTCCATGATGTAGTCATAGATGCCTGCTGAATCATAAGCGGCATCCATGAGGATGCATTCATGATCGCGGACTGCATCCACCATTGGAAAGGCCATTATGCTGTCGTGAATAGATGCAGTGGTCATCTTCCATTCGATTGCTGCAGTGGAATCAATATCGTGTGCAACATGTGTTTTCCTGCCTTATTCAAACCCTTTGGTGCCGTAACCGCACGAACTCCCAGGATCCTTGTATTTCATGGTTCTTCGCCTTCTTTGTGCAGTTGTATGCTTGCATGTCTTTACAATGAAGCTGTCAATGGCAGCATTATTCTCATCCGATTCAAAACGAGATCAATGATGCCGACATTGATCTCATGCTAGTCCATTCTCAACGCCCTGTATGATAGAATTCGGAAGTTTGGAATCTCGCTTATCCCAACAAGATTCATGAGTTCCGGATGGTTGCTGAAGAAACTGCCTGAAGATCTGTATGAAATGCCGTAAATCTGCAGGATAACAATGATCTTCAGAAACAATCTTATCCAGCCTATCCATGATCAGTGGGAAATGGTTTGCTTCAATATTCCACCAATATTATTAGATTAATAATATCTGACGATTATCGAACATTCCATAGATTCCTTGGACACCCTACTGTTATGGAAAAATCTGATGCCGTTGCGAAGAACTTGATTTACTCATGTTTGCTTTTCAGGGCGTTTTCCATATATCATTAAACAAATATACTAAATTCTCTGGGATCAGGTGATTCAGAGGATGGCATTTTGGAAATTACTCTGTATAAATGTCTTCCTGACGAAAAGATCGCTTATTGAAACACCTACTGCAATATAGAAAACGATTAACCTGGATACAAATTAACTTAACCCCAAAACTCTCAAAGCTTAACCTTGCTTTAATAAAAAATATGGCAACTGCATTCTAATATTTAAGAGAGCAAAGTTAAATATCACAGTATAGAGCTGCATTAATGAAGCTGACCATGCCATAGTCTCCCGGATTGAAGCCCGTATTGTTGAACCAGCTGTCCAGGTACGTGAGGTTCCCCCTGACATACATGTGCACAATGTCAACCGCATACGGGTTGAAATCAATATTGTTATAACCTGCACTTCCACCGTTTGGATCATCGTATGAGGCCATGGCAGTGAGAGATGCAGTGTTACCCTTCCCGAATCCTGAATTCACATAGGATTGAGATAAGTTGTAGAAGGAATCACTGAGAAGGTAAGTGTAGTTGCCATTCGAATACACTGTTGCATTCAGAAGGTAATATGCAGTTGATCCCAGATATCCGGTTCCAAAGATCTGAATATTCATCTCTCCACTGTTAGGTGCGGTTATATTAACAGTTAGCTTCGGCCCGATGAGGGGGCTCTCCGTGACTGTGCTGTTCTGGGAACTCTTCTTCTTATGCGGCAATGGATATAAATTCCTCGCAGAATAGAAATGATATGATAAAGGAATTGCTACAATAATCAGGACAATAATGACCCAAACAAGGGATTTGTGGTACATACTACTATTACATTAGAAACATATAAATATTTTTTTGTGACCATTAAATACCATGCATTGCGAAAGGTAACCATTCCCCTAATTTAAAGAGTATTGAAAAAAGATCGCCCCTAAAAATGGAACTTTAAGTTCCCATCATCTTTTCGTCTGTATCGGTGTCCTCTTCTTCAAATCTCTTTTTCACTGCAAATGGACTGAAATTCGAAATTATTCTCCTGATTTCATCGAAGGTCGTTTCTTTCATCAGTATTG
>JAKAUD010000200.1 GCA_021827885.1 Thermoplasmata archaeon
ATTTTTCACTATATTCTCAATTTTTTTAATATATTCTTTCGTTCCCAGAAAAATAAATTTGTCTACGGTACTCTTATGCAGTGAGAAGCTTAATCCAGGATGAGAAGTTGCAATTACAAAATGTTGTTTTCCCCATGGAATCTGCATCTCGCTTTCCTTAAGGCCAGCCCAAGAAGCAATTTTAAAACGTGATATACTTTTGGTCTCTAATGATATGTCTTCTAATATTGCTTCCGCCCCTTTCAGTTCATATCTGTTAACCGCCAGTGTAATCAATGCATTGGTTGATTTTAAAAGTTCCTTGACTTTCTCAATAACTGCACATCTAAGTGGATTTTGTTCCTCCCCATCTATTTCCTTGAAGACAGACGAAAAAACATCAAATATTTTCTTGCGATTCTCTTGATCAATTCGGTCTGAAATGGAATTCATTACATTTTCATAAGATAGCAATTCAATCGAATTTCCTCTTTGCTTGAAAACTTCGGGGAAGTTTGGACTTCCCTTGAGCTTGAGTATTGTTTTCTGGAGTTCGAGAACAAATCTCTTTGAGTCCTTTCTAAGAGCTTCGCCTTGAATGGAGTCCAAAATAGGTAATATTTCATCAAGTAGATCCATATCCTCTACTACTATGTACTCGGCATCCGGGAGTGTCCCTTCATTAACGTTTAGTTCTTCCCATCTGGATGAAAGAGGGTTTGGGTATCTTGAATCCGTTGTATTTAATTCTTTCCTCAGGTACTTCAGAATCGCATAGTTATCTATTGTATGAGGGATTACGTTGCATCCCTCTGCAACAGGATCACGGTATAGATGATAGAGATGCCTAAGATCCTTATTCGTTGAAAACATTAAAATTATTGAGGTTCTGTTTTCCCTCAGGAACTCTATCAGGTTGTGACTTTTTTCGCCTCTGAAAATCCTATCCTTTATGAATTCATCTGTATTTGGAATAATGACAATTTCTGGGTTAACTTTCTTGACATAATCAAACAAGCTAGCTGGGTCTTCTTCGTCACTTATGAACGTTAATCTTTTGTTCTTAATTTGATGAGGTAGGGATAACTGAGGAAATGCATCGGTTGGTATTTTTGAGTATGGGTTGCCTATTGAAGTCAAGTTTAGCAAGATCTCCCACAACCATGTTTTGTCATAGTTAAGCCTGCCTATGTACTTTTCTCTTTCTGTAAATCTCAGGTCTATTTCTCCATTGACATTATATTCTTTTGTATCCTTTTTTCTGTTCAGCCGATTTATTTCTATCTTTCGGATACAATCTGGACCGTAGAGGTATTCATATTCCTTTCTGATTTTGTTTCTACATATTAGGTAAGTATCATCACAATCATCTTTTGACCAGCTACCACTACCAACTTTCTTAACCTCGCATTCTACTATCTTTTTTAGTTTTATAAGTTGGGAACGGTCTATTTTTTTCATCTCGGCCCTAATGCTCTGCTCAAAATCACTCCCATTTGACGCAGCTTCCAGGAAGATTGTCTGTTTAAAGGTTTCAAAAATGTTTGGTTCTAGGAAGGTAGTATCCCCCCCACCAATTCTTCTTGGGCTGTCTATCACTATTGCTCTTCTTTCTGGATTGTTTAGCAGATATTCTGTCAGCAAAACGGGTAAAAATTTAATCCTATCCCACGGCCAAGTGATAAGGAAGTTACCTGCAGAATTCAGTGTTTTTATCCATTCTATGTATTCTTCCTCTAGTGCATTTGATCTTACCGCCCAAAGATCGGATATTTCTGAAAGGAATTTCTTTATCTCAGTTTTTTGGTAGCCTGGGATTTTTTTCAACGTATTACTGAAAGAATCGCTGTTAAAATCTACTCTATTTCTGAAAATACAGCCACAACCAAGACACCTAAACCAGATTTGGTCTATCTCTTGGATACCAGCGCCTTCTAGGTGAGGCTCATGACATTCTGGACAGGTCAAAGAACGATGGAAAAAGTTCATGTTTGGTTGATCCTCCTCAATAAATCAAGGATCCTGAAGGCTATTTGCTCATCTTCAATCAACAAACCTAATTCATAATTGGTAACCATACCTGAAAATGTTACGTTAGCGGAGCCAGTTATCACCTTTCTCCCATCTGCAACTAGAACTTTCGCATGTAGTAATTTATCTGAGATTCTGTGCAAAAGGAGGTTATTGTAATCTTTCTCAAGGGTAAAGATTTTCTTCATTGATTCGTTCGTTGTTGATTCATTAGGATAGTATATAAAGACCTCAACAGGAACACCACGTTCCAGAGCATTTTCTATGCTTCGTACGATTTCCCTATCTGAAATTACATAGACTGTCAGCGAAAGGGAATTTCTACATCCTTCTATTACTTCCTTTATCATGGAAGCAAAGGACCTGACACCAGATCCTACCCACGAATCACCTGTAGCCAATATGTGAATATAGTTACGTTCCAATTAATCACCAAGTATGATGTGTCTGTCAAGGCACATATTTCTGTGTTCACAAGATGTCTCCGACGTGAATAGGCAACTATAACAGCAAGAACCGTTGACCTTACCATTTATTTTCTGTGTCTCCATGCATAGCGGATCGTTAGAACAGAAACTGATATCCTCCAAAGCCTTTGCAATTATTTCTTCAAAAAGGCCATTTTTTAACATTCCAGCCAATCCACCCATACTTCCATCCTCACCAGGTGAGGTTGTGTAAATTAGAATGCCACCATTCTTGCTTTTATCATCAACGTAAACTCTTTCTCGAAGCGAAGCAGAAGAATATCCAGAATATTGAGAAATTGATCTAATCAACGAGTGCGATAGTGTATGAAACCACACAAATAATGGTTTCCTCGTAATATTATTCCAATAGGGATTTCCAAAAACTGTGGATGTGCCTGATGCTTCTTCAGCCTCCCACGCCCTAGCAGAGTTGTTCCTCAAATTCAGGTTCCCATCTGCTAAAGTAACAAAAATCCCTTCCCCGCGTCCCTCGTATCCGGGATACCAAATTTGATCAATCGTATTGAAGCCAGTAGGAATTTTGGCAGGTTCAGAAATGTTTTTCCCGCTAGTGCCCTCCTCGGTATACGGGATCCTAGAGTAACTGACCTGCGCAGTAACCGTTCTCAATCTATCTATTGGGAATATGAATAAAGAAGGAATGTCTTTTCTAATGTCTTTAACGTTTATTGGCTGTGATATGCTGAAATTTTCGGAGGACCTCGGTGCACCTGCCGATAATGAATAGTATTCCTCATATACAAAATCAAGAAACTCTTTACTTTCATCGTTTAGTCTTTCAAATAAGCTTTTCAAATCGCTTAATCCATTTTCATTTGTGAAGTTTATTATTGTTTTTTTAGCCTCCTCTGACACATGCTTCAGACCTTGTAATTTTCCGATAAATGAGTCTTTATCTGTATCTGGACTGATTGTTGCAAATATTGCCTCTATTGCTGAAGCAACTGTCGCTCTCTGAAGAACATTTGAGATAGCATTGTCATATTCTGGTATTGTTAGGAGAGTAATTGTTTCTGGATATCTCAAAGCACTGGATTGTCTTTGTAGAACCTTCATCTTGCGATCACAGTTACTCAGATTTCTTTCAACTTCAGTAATAAACGGGGCGCCACTTTCCCTAGATTTCGGTACTTCTCTTTCTGGTAGTCTTGCAGTACATGGTCTGAAATCAATCCTATATATGTCCTGCATAGTTGTTTTGTTTCTACACTTAGGGCATTCTATTATTATATCCGACAGAGAACTGCCCTCGCTCTTCCATAGAAAATAATCACCCCTACACTTATCTTTGGCGTTCTTGTGCACTGCAAAATCCCATCTAACTTCATCCATATGCCCATTCGTGCATGCCATAATGAATCTAACTGGTGATGTATCATCATCCTTACTGCATAATGGACAATGAGCAGATCCAAACAAGATGGACGGATGTTTCGATTTCCTTCCATAACAAACCTTCCATCTGGGAAAGACATATGTCCACGAAATTCCTTCTATCTGTGGTTTTCCAAGTGATGCATTTGTTGGGATCGCAAACACTCTAGCATCTTGATTTTTCAGGTTCTTTAAAACCACTCTTAGCCTATTATCTGTTATTTCGAAATTTTCAATACTGTTAGAGTTCAGTATGTAGTTGCTGAACCCATTATTAATGGATGGGATGAGCCTTGGTCCATTTTCACTTTCAATTATTGCACCTGGCCCATAAGTCAATATATACTGAGATCTCGTTAAATGTTGCACTCTTCTTGTCATTTTAAACCACAAATCCTGTTGTTTCCTCAACTTCTCTGAGTGATTGAGGTGCATTTTCGAATATCATCTTAAGATGGAATGCCTTGTGGTAAGGATCACCAAGCACCACATTCTTTTTTGGTTTTGTAAACGGGTACTCCACAAAGACTAGTTCACTAGTATCACGATCTCTAGCGATCATTGCCCAGCGGTCTGTTTGGCTTTCAAAATATTCCATAACCTCGTCCAGTTCCTGATTAGAACTAAATAAATTACGTAACCTGTTAACGCTTAATCGCTCAAAAAATTGTAAATCGCTTTTAGAGTTCTCTCCATTGATTACCATGCCATCTTCATGACTCCATGCAATTGTTGCATTTACGAAATTACGTAAGAATGATACTATTGCTGGACCTGATCCGCGGGATAGGCTCCCTTTTGCGAAGGGGAAAACTGAGGAAGGCTCAACTTCAATATACTTTCTCTGATGATAGGCTGGAAATATCTCATAGTGGCTTAAATCACGAGGTCTACCTGCTCTCAAGAAAGTAACAACTAGTCCACCATGAATTCTGCCCACTCTGCCTGTTGCCTGAATATATTGAACATTGGTCTTAGGCTGACCGTTGACTACCATCAAGGAGAGATGTGGGATATCAACGCCTGTCCCAAACATTGAGGTTGTAAAAATCGCATCTGGGTTTGACTTCATCACTCTATCATTCCCTCTTTCAAGTTCATCAAGAATCTGGGGTATATCAGTTGAATTTACTCTGCTTGAGAGCTCAACCACGTTATCTTGTTCAATCAATCTAGGGATTTCTCTTGCTATACTCTCTATTCTCTCGACAATATCTGCCCTGTATAAACCTCTGGTCCCTCCCAATTCTCTTAGAGAATTGAAATAACCTACAAGAGTCCAATAAAACTTTGCATTGGGATCATTATCATTCTCCAAGGAAGACTGTAGGAGGCTAGACCATATTCTTATGTTGGGTGTATGGGGCCCCCATCCTGATGAATAAATCCCGAGATATATGCGCCCCGCGGTGTTTTCATTCCAGCTATCGCGGTGCTTTCTAGACCTAATGAAGAAACTATCGTCTATATCTAGCCCATGAGGGGGAAATTCATTTACTTCCCTTGCAAAAAGATGCTTTATTTGAAATTCTGCATGCTTTATTGTCGCTGTCGATGCGATATATTTGGGATAAATTCCTCCTTCTTGGATCAAATTTTCTACAGAATTTTCATAAAGGCCGAATAGACTCCCCAAGGGGCCTTCCAATAGGTGCAACTCATCCTGAACTATTAATTCTGGAGGTAGAAACGGCCTTATCTTCACTGAACCTGCTCGAACTGCCTCCTTCGTTGTATTCTTTGGAAGTATATCTCCACGGTAGTACCCGTAATATTTGTTGTACCTATCCACGTTTCCAAATATACCAGCTGCTCTAGGTTCATATGCAAGTCGCGCAATTTTGTCGACTGTGCTTACCACAATCGTGGGATTATGGAAGTATACTTGTTCATCTACTGTATAAGCAGGTATTGGAATTCTCTTGCCAATGAAGAATGGTATATTCTCTTTCCTCTCAAATAGCCCGTCTGGGAAAGAATGTGAATCTGTTTCACTTGAGAAGGGAAGTCCCTCAGCATAATGTGGCACATTGTTCAATTCACAGTCAGGAGCGGGACAATAAATTTCGAAATCAGAATAGCTGTTTCTCTGTCTGCCCGGCTCTGGCCTGACTCCAAAATAACCCGGTCTCGATGGGCGTATAGGCACCAAGTCCACATCCTTCAACTGAAGTTTTGTCCATATTTCATCTATTTCTTCGATTCCTAATCTTTTATCATCAAGCAGTTTTAGAGTAAGCGTAAAGTGATGATTATCCATATTTTTGTTTTCTATTGAAATATCTCGAACAGTTTTTATTCCTATTTCTTTTAGGCGAGATCTTATAAGTTCTTCAAGATTTCTTTCATCAAGCGTAGATTGTATAATCAGGTGCAACTTGTTCTCCCTCTTATCTGGTAAACCAGATCTCGGCACTGAGAGCCATGCCCCACATGCAGGACAGGTGGTTATTTGTGCGGGCTCACCGTTTGAGGATTCCTGATCACTCTGAATCCCTTTGAGAATCTCCAGTGCATTTCCGGGCCCTCTGAGTTGGTTAGGAGTTACCGACCCACCTACCCACAAACCTATTGAGAATCGAGTTGAGCCATAAATCCAATCGCCATCAATGTCGCAATCATTTGGTCTCCACCCAGCCCATCTTTCATTTTGAATTCGCAAATACTCTGCAGCGGTTATCATCCTGAGTGTTCTTCTAAACTGCTGGGTGGTGAGCAATCTCAGGGTGTAACGGGTTAAAATAGATGTGCCTCCCCCAGTGCCCTCTGCAGTAAGGCCCACAGCAGCTTTTCGTCTCCTTAGAGCTATTAGGAATGCCATTATACCGAGGTAGGCTTCAGTTTTGCCTCCCCCCGTTGGGACCCAAAGAAGATCAACCTTTTTCCTGTATCCAGATTCAGGAATCAACAGAGGTTCAATATTTATAAGAAAAAACGCAAGCTGGAAAGGTCTCCAGATAAAATCCTGTTTGCCCTTCCATTTGTTCTGTAACCAAATTGTTCTATTAGCAAAGCAAAAAGATAATCTTGCGTCCTTATTCTGAATGAGAACCTCAAGTCCCTTTTCGAGTCGGTGCAACAATTCTATTTGTTTTTCAACAATGATCTCACCTACTCTTCTATCATTCTCATTTAGGGTGCTGATCTTCGCTATATTCCCCTCAATCCATTTCTTGTATGAGGTTATCAAAGGATTTATGACATTAGATAGGGTCTCTTCTTCCCACAGTTCTGATAAATGGAAGGAGGACAGCACTGGGGCCTCGCCGAATGAGGAATCCCACTCGGTAATTGGCGAAGAGTCTGCAAACATTGGTATAAACTCTGTCCTTACATCAGCAAAGTTAAATTCCTTACATTCCGTAAATTCTTGACCATCTGGCCATGTGAATTCGTAGAAATATTCAGGGTAATCAATATTTAACCAGATTGCAGAGCACATATTTCCTTTGGCTAACACTGGTTTGTGTCTATACAGGAACTCAAATACGTCTTCACCAGACCCTCGACCTTCTGACAGAGGTGACAAAGTTGTTCCTTTTTCCAGTTTTACTCTCAAAGAAGCTTGAAAAAGGCTAGCTTCAGTGATCTCATCACCATAGCAGGCATCTGATTTTATGGTTAACTCGTTAACGATATTAGCGATAATTACCAACACCCCATTTTTCCTCTGTACTTTTCTCAAATGAAGAACTATGGAACCATCTTTTCCAGAATATATGGAAATTTTATGCGAGCTTTCCTCCAGACTTATTTCTCTTATGTATCTGTAAGGCACTCGCTTCCATACTTTTTTGGCGTCATCCTTTTTATACCTTCCCCATGTTGCACATATCTTGAATCTTGGATTATTCCCGGATACTAAAAAAGATAAACCAAAGAGCCTGGGTTTTGTTCTGGGGTCTATTTCTGAAAAAGAATAATTTGCCGATAAGTCTTCCTCCACATCATCTTCTCTTGATGGATCGTCAACCCCCGACTTTGTACTTTCTGAATCTGGACTTATGTTGTTGATTATACAGTTCTGAGGGATAATAACTCCTGTTACATATTCCTTACTGGGATCCGATTCCATCTCCTCATACACACCGTTTCTTGGTCCATGCACATCTTTTATCAGTTCCTTAATCAATTCATCACGCATTTAGAACACTCCTCTTTTTGATTGCAAAGTTGCAAATATCATTGATAGGGCAAATCTCACACCCTGGATGTTTAGGAAGACACATCTTCGCACCCAGATCTATCATGAAGAACGAAATTATTCTTGGAACTTCATCACCAATAAAACCACGCATTAGATCTTCAAATTTTTTGCTGCGTCTAGATGAATCCGAAATTTCGATTCCGCATACCCTACCCAATATTCTGACAGTGTTTGTGTCAAGTACTGGTTCGGGTTTGTTAAGTCCGAAACAAATAACTGCAGATGCGATGTATTTTCCTACACCGGGCAGGGTCATTAAGGTCTCTTTCTGTAAAGGAATATCTCCACCAAAATCATTTACAACTACTTCTGAAAGTTCATATAGCAAGTTCGTTCTCCACGAAAGTCCAAGACTTCTGAGTTCTTCAATTATGACTATTTTAGGCGCGTTCAACATAGATCTGAAATCAGGATACTTAGTGATGAAGGTTTCATAAATCTCACGGACCTGATCGGCTTTTGTTCTGTGCAGAAATATTTCAGCTATCAGAATTCTATAGATATCGCAAGTTCTCCGCCAAGGGAAATCTCTGCTGTTTCGCGTGCCCCAATCCAATATTTCCATTCTGAATTTCTTTTGAATTACTTTGTTGAAACAGAGAGAATCGTCATTTTCCATTTAAGCACTCCAAAGTAAATTGCTCAAGGCATCTGCAATGCTATTGGCCATTAATGGAGGAACCGCATTCCCTATTTGATTAAAAGCCGATGTTCTGGAACCTTCAAAGTAATAACTATCTGGAAACGCCTGAAGTCGTGCGGATTCCCTAACGGATATTGACCTTAGTTGTGACAGGTCTGGGTGGATATAGTAATGTCCATCTTTTGCGATGTGAGAGACTACTGTTTGAGAGTAAGGTAGTTCATCAGCCACGACCTTGAAACGGTCAAGAAACGATTCCACATTCTTATGTGTTCTATATTCAAGCGGAAGATCTGTGTAATGCAATCTCTTCTTTTCAGAATTCCATAGAATAATGGCCCTCCTATAGATTTCTTTGTCTGTTTCATTGTTGTTTCTAGATATGTGTTGAGTTAGGATATCACTAGGTTTACGAATGTTAGATCGTTTGAGATACTCCGTCGGCCGAGCAATATAACCAGTTTGCTCCTCCATTTCACCTGGCTTTATCTTCGGCAAATCCTGAAAAATATCTTTTACCAGATATTTTCCATTTCTTGGGGTAAATTCTGGATAATGCATTTTCATTCCTCGTTTCCAGCCGATAAGAATTACACGTCTCCTGTTCTGAAGGACTCCAAAATCCCTTGCGTTTAGAATTTCATAATCTGTTTCATATCCGGCATTGCGAAAATGCTCTTTTACATCGCGAAATAGGTCCCCTTTCGCAGCCGACAGTAGACCTATTACATTCTCAAACACGAAGAGGTCTGGTTCGAACTTCTTAAGGAATTCTGCATACATTTTATACAGGTAATTTCTAGGATCATTCTTCATTCCATATCTGTCTCTGGCCCTGCCCACCAGCGAATAAGCTTGACAAGGAGGTCCCCCAATAATGACATCAACTTTCTTGGAGCTAAAAGCGTCAAGGTTTTTTTCTATCCTCTTGAATATATACGTCAAATTTTCTTTTTTTATTTCAGTATTTATTACAGTGTCGAGAATTTCATTGGGAATCTCACTGTAAAACCGGTTGTTGTTTATGTTTCCAAGAAGATAATCATAATAAAATTGCAAAGAATTTTCTTGTTCAAGATAGTGATAAGCCATTCTAGTTCTAAGCGTACTCGAAGCATTCGCATCGTTTTCAACGTGAGCAACAGGAGTGAATCCACTGTTTATGAACCCCTCAGATAAACCTCCCGCACCAGCAAAGAGATCTACGAAGACACCTTTTTCCATTATAAAACTATCATATCTTACTTCCTTTTATTTTTTTTCTAGAGGGATGAATAAATCCAGACACACATATTGCTACTTATAGTGTCTCATCTCTTATGCTGCGATTCCCTTTGTTGTAAAAACTTGACTTTCACATGAGATAGTCTGTCACGGTACTTTGTAAACTCTGTTTTTTCCTGTATATTCTTACATTCCACCTTCTTTAATGTATGTGCATAGTGTATGCACATACTCTTTTATATCTGCATGGGATATTGCCATGTGTTTCTGAGGTTCACGAAGGTAAGGAGAGGATCGGCGGTGCTTGAATATGCATCCATAGCTGAGAGAACGGTCGAAAACAACAAGCAGAAGACAACAACGGTAAGATACCTGGGTCCTGTGAAATCTGAATCAGACAGGGAAAGATACCGGAAGATAGCAGATGAATACCGGGAAACTATGAAGAAGTTCTCCCTGAACGATATGAATATCATGCCAACACTTTCTTTTGGCGTTTTCTATGCCGCCAGGACTATCATGGAAAGGAATGGCATGATGAAGATACTTGGAAAGCACACCCGTTCCTATGCGGAAACACTTGCATTCATGATCATATCAAGGCTGTTTGAACCCTCCTCCGATATAGATCTTATAGAAATGGAAAAGAGGGTATACTATCCATGGGATCTGCACATAAGCAAGGACAATGTCTACCGGGCACTCGATTCGCTTCTTGAGGGGAAAAACGACATCGAGATGGACATATTCAGGGCGTTGAAGCCTGACACCTCCACAGTGCATTATGATCTCACATCATCATATTTTGAGGGAAAGGAGGATAATGATCTCGTACTGTTTGGATATTCACGTGACAGGAAGAGAGGAAAGGAACAGATTGTAATAGGAATGGTAACGGCAGACGGCATGCCCATACATCATGAGGTATGGCCCGGAAACACAATAGATCCAAAAACACTTGAATCCAC
>JAKAUD010000186.1 GCA_021827885.1 Thermoplasmata archaeon
ACTATTGATAATACAAGAGTGAGCGTCATTTTCCTTTTGTCTTTTCTATCCTGTTCTGCCTTCATCTGATACTGCTTGACTATTTCCTTTCCCTTTCCGGCTGGGAATGATTTTACCTTTGGACGATTGTTATCTTCAGGGTTATAAAATACAAGAATATCTTCAAGATCTTCCTTCGGAAGAAAATCAATCATGGATTGAGCAAGCATTGATTTTCCTGTTCCAGGTTCGCCTATTAGCAATACGTGCCTTTTTTGCATTGCAGCCTTTTTTACAACAAGGCCAGCATCCTCTTGACCTATTACCTGATCAAATAAAATTTTAGGAACCGTCACTTCCTTTGTACTCTCTATATTCAGCTTTTTTACCCATTCTTCAACTGTTTCCTGCAAAGGTTCCACTATTACATATCGAAAATTATTAAATAAACCTTTACAAAAATTTATTGCGCATATACAATGAAGCAAAAAGAAGTGACACTTTCCCTTTTATAGCTTTTTATTTTGGTTCTTTGAAAACTTGTGCCTTTTCTAAACCAGAACGTTTAGCAAAAATACATTCAATGCTCCGCCTCAATTCCCCAAAATTATTTGCGTTATTAAGCCGTAATAGCGTAATGAGTGATTGTCAAGTCCCAGCTTTGGAAAGAAAAAGTTGACACCATTATTGTACGCATCCACGAAAGTCTCTGCAAATTTTGGATCAGTATCAAAGTTAGGAGAAAATGCCCTCGCATGCCTGGAGAAGCAGAGGAATATTACAGCAACCTTGTTCCCCTCTTGATGAAGTTTCAAGAGTTCACTTACATGTTTTCGTCCTCTTTCAGTGACTGCATCCGGGAATTTCAAAATACCATCTTTCATAAGGGACGCCCCCTTGATTTCTATGATCATACCGTCGCAGACGAAATCGAATCTGGAATTAGATATAGTCACCTCCTGCCTGATTGGCCCTTTAAGGAATACTTTTGCAATACTCGAATGAAATCTTGTGTCAAGAAGTACATCCTCTTCAGATGATCTAGCGGAGACTATCGAATAGTTGGTCTTTTTTCCCTGGATTTTTCTCAATTTGACACTATTCCCTGGGAAAATGAGTTCGTTGAGCCTGCCTGGATCGTGCAGGTGTGCCATCACAATCTCATCCCCCAAACCCACCTCTACCATGAATCTATTATGCCTGTGAATGACCTTCCCCTTTAAGAATTCATCTGGAATATCCAGTACACTTGTTCCTATTTTAGGAAATTCGATAGCCATGTGTCCTCTCATGTTGAATAGCATCTTTTATGAAAGTATTTTGAAAAGTAAAGGATAAATTTAATGCACCTAATCTTGAAAAATGATGTGTTTGTTTTGGTTTATCCGATCTCTACAGCCAAAACCTTTTTCTGGGAAAATATTGATTTTATTCCTTTAATGTCGTCAATGCAATCCTTATTGATTTTAAAATATCTGAAACCTTTCTTGCTTTCTTCTATGACGACGAGACCGAGTCCAACAAGGCACTCCTCCCTGGTGTATCTTATCCCTAATCCTTCCAGACACCCTTTGACATTTGAAGGGTCTGATTTTATCGCCCTTGAAATTTCGGAAAGGTATGATCTGTATGGATAGATGGAGTATAGATAAAAGAGAACCTTCCTCCTTAGCTCACTTCTGTTTAGTGATCTAATAATGTTACCATCAGCCATTGTTTCCATGCTACATGATAATATGTGTCATATTTAAACTTTTATTGTAGACTAAGAAAACATCTTAAAACCTGCTAATTCACATATCTTTAAACATACATAAGGAAATGCATATTCACAGTTATGAAATCATTTGAGCTTCGCACCACAATTTTTACAGAATTTTGAATCAACTTCTACGGATTGAGAACATTCAGGGCATGATGAGAACAGGTTTTTCGGGTAATTGTTTTCTGAGACAACAATATCCTTTATGTCATCATTCTGATTTTCGTTCCTTACATATCCTGGTGCATTTCTTTTTTGGGATTCCATAATCATGTTTATACTATTCTTGGGTGTCTTTGCTTTTGTCACTTCTAGATTACGCCTGAATTGCTCCTCATCATCCTTCTTGATTGCTTCAGAATACTTGGATCTTGCAGTAGAAGACCATTTTTTTATCTCTTCCATCCACGCTTTAGGCTTTCTCACGGAAAATTCAACACTTTTTAAATCGGATACTTCCCTATATTCAACTCTGATCCGCTTTTTGGTGAAAAGCTTAACAATTGGCACAGCAGAAGAAACATTTTCTATGTTGTAGATCGGAACCAATAGATAAATCTTTGATGCCTCAGCGCTTAGAAGTTTTCTGCTCCCTTTTTTTTCGTATATCAATTTCTTATCCGTCAGGTAAAGAACACCATTTTCAATTGATGCATCATCCTTGGTCAGGACTGATTCCTCCTTGAGGAGTTCATGTTCATCCGAATCATACATTGGCATATATCTAGCATATGCTGTCAGCCAATATTAACATTTCATAAATCTAACAAACTACTCTCAAACAAAAATCAGAGGGTGTAAGGTCACTATCTTCCCTGAGATCGTACACTAAAACACTTAATAAGTAAATTTGAATAATGTAGTATGGTATCAAAGTCTTCAAAGACTATTGCTTTGACTTTACTTGTTGTTATAATAGCCTCATGGTTATTAATTTCCTCGATTTCAAACCTTCAACCCATTCAATCAGGAATCAACGGGCCGACAAGTGGTCCTGGGGCCGCCAGCACAGGAAGTGGCAGTGGTTCTGGGGGTGGGGGAACTGGTGGAACAAACGGAGGAAATCTTTTTAATTTTCAACTCCCGAATTTTAATTTTAATTTTAATTTGCCAAGCTTTAAGTCTCTTTCACTGCTGATCCCTAATATTCCTAGATTTAATATTCCATTTATCCATTTTGCCTTGCCCAAATTTAATCTGAAACTATTTGGTGGTTCGAGGAAAAATGCGGATAAAAGCCCCGGACAAGCAAGCGGTTCAACTTCAGGAGCAGGTGGAAAAACAACAACCAATAATCCGATAAATCCATTAATGATCAATGAAGATTTAATTTTGATTATAATAGCAATTGTCGCCTCCGCGATGGCAATCTGGTTTCTGATGAAAATTAAGAGGGGAGGGGCTTTTGAAAAGCGGGAGAAGATAAAGAAAATCAGGCCAAAAGATCCAGAATTTGAGGTTGAAGACTTAGTGATGGAACCAGAAATTGAAGGTTTAAAACCAAATATGCGGGATGAAGATAGAATGTATTCACCGTTTTTATTTGGCAACAGGGAAACCGCTATGAAAGGCTGGGGAGGAAAGGGGATGATAAGACCCATGATTGCAGAGGATCTTCCTCTGTCATGGTCAATGAATAATCCATTGGGTTTAGCAATTGACGACAGTCTTAAGATTGATCTTAACGGCTTGGAGGTTGCAAGAAAAGATGGAAACCACATTTACATCAAACTAAAAGCAAACTGCAACAAGATTACCGGGAAATCTGGCATCACAAGCGACACAAAGATCATCAGGGGCGTTGATTATGAAAGCGATATCAGGGATGTTTTTAGATTGAACATGAAGGAATACCTCAACAAGAGTAACCAGACATTGACCTTCAGAGAAATTGCAAAAAGTAATGATGAACTGAAAAAAAGTATAAAGAGAAATGAAGATTTCCAAAGGGCCCTTTACGCGTTCGAAAAGATCTTTTATGGAGCGAAGGACGCTGACAGGACTATTTATGAAATGTTTTTAAGAGGCATGATGCACGGTATTTATAATCCCATCGTATTCACCTGCGGAGATAATTAATGGAATCCACACGAAGCTTAAATTCATCAGCCATAAGGTATGGTATAACTATACTTGTCCTGATAATAATTGCATCATTGTCACAATTCTCAGGATTGATCCTGTTTTTTTACATATTCCTTGCATTCATCGTGTTTTTTGGAATCCGCTTCTTTGGAGTGATAGCTTCTGTTCTTGACTATAGAATAATTTCAAAGTTTATCAAGTATATTTTCTCCGCCGGAGCATTTCTCTTTATTCTGGAATTTATACTGCTTTCCCTTGGATATCTTTTTGTATCCGCCCTTGACCCTGCCTATTCCCTGTTTCCTTTCTTCTTTTTAACTCTCTGGATACTATTCATGCTTCTTGGCGGGGATCGTGAATTATCAGACCACTCACCATTTGTTTCAGAATATTTCAGGAAATTGTCATCATCATTCCTCTTCTTTTCTTTATCACTCTTTGCTTTCTATTATTCTTATTCAAATTTTGATCTTGTGGTTCTCTTTCCTGCTCTTCTTTATACCGCAATATCCAGTTTTATATTCTCCATTTTCCCCCTCCTATCGTCTTCCAGCGATAATTTTAGAAAGAATATAGGAGAATACATTTCAGTGCAATATATAAAATGGGAAATTGCGGCGTTTATACTTGGATTCTTCCAGGGGCTGCTGGCTGTTCCAAAGCCTGCATCAGAAAATTCAACACTCCTTCTGGTCCTGTTGTTATTAATAGTTATAGCCGTGTTGGTTGCTATTTGGAAAACCTACAGGCAGGCAACTGACAATTTCATAGAAACTCAGCTGGGTCTGTATGAAAAATTCAAGAGAAGAGAAAACATCACGTCAAATGCCGGTATCGATTATTTGTCCAGGGCTATCGATGAATTTAACTCGACCGGAAGAAAGGAAAGGATCGTCCTATCCATTACTTCCTATTTGACCAGGCTTGGGAAAACAGAATTGGAGATTGAAGGTTACCTCAAAGGCATAATCGGATATAAAAGCAGAAATCTAAGGAACTATGGAATCACAAACCGGAACGCCATAATCAAGAGTGAAATTCGGCAGCGTAGCGCCATTATAAAGGCAATGGTTGCATCAATAAAGAAAAATGAAGGTGAGGAAAATGCAGGACAGCAATGAAGTAAACGAAGAGATTGAAAAAGCAGACAGAAAACTAGCACAAATGATGGATGAGATACAGAAATACTATGTGGGAGACAGGGAGATCATTTCTAAGATAATAGCATCGCTGCTGGCATCCGGGCATGTTCTCCTTGAAGACAATCCTGGCATTGGAAAGACCTTTGTTGCAAAATTGATTTCAACTATCCTTGGAATCCAGTACAAAAGAATACAGTTCACGCCAGATCTATTGCCAAGTGACATACTTGGGACAAAGGTATATAGGCCGGCTAAGGGCGAATTTGAACTCG
The DNA here is from genome assembly GCA_021827885.1 of Thermoplasmata archaeon. Next base: position 5,241 of record JAKAUD010000186.1, read on the forward strand.
TAAAGGGTCCAATATTCTGCAACCTGCTTCTCGCTGACGAAATAAACCGGGCGCCTCCGAAGACCCAGTCTGCACTTCTTGAGGCAATGGAAGAACGGCAGGTTACGATAGAGGGTGAAACAATTCCACTCCCCAAACCTTTCATCGTAATTGCAACTCAGAACCCAATTGAATTTGAAGGAACATATCCACTCCCTGAAGCGCAAATGGACAGGTTCATGATAAGGTTGTCCTTTGGCTACCCCCCTGATGATACACAAATCCTGAAAAGAAGAATTGCCTGGACAAATGATGATCCCAGCGCTGGCGCAATGAAAATCTTTTCTCCTGATTCTTTAATGGAGATTCAAAAGTTAGTTGAAAATTCAGTAACGGTAGATGACAAGTTAATCAGCTATATATCAAGCTTTGGTGGCATCAGGAAAGATCCGAGAGTACTTGCAGGACCCAGCCCCAGAGGGTTGATATCACTTATGAGGCTTGCCAGGGCTATGGCTCTCCTTGACTCTAGAGATTTTGTAATACCTGATGATGTTAAATTGCTGGCAAAAGAGTGCCTTTCGCATAGAATTGTCCTGAAGCCAGACCAGGTAATGGAAGATATTCCATCCTCAAAGATAATAGATGACTTCATGAAAAAAGAACCTGTCCCTAAGTGATGAAGCTTGATTAAGGAATGGAGCAAACAGCTGATAACTTTAGTGCTGTTAGCGGCAGTTATTGCGGCAATAGCAATTATAGCCACTGAAAAAACACTGATTCTGGGTATTTTCTTTCCCATTATATTCGTCCTTATCATTCTTTATACAGTCAAAGACGTTCAGATTTCACTGTCTGTACAATCCCCCCAGAGACTTAAGGTAGGAGAGGAAGCGTATTTTTACGTGAAGATCGTATCTAAGGGTGGATTCGGTCTTTTCAATATTACACTGCCCACATTCAGCGAGATGGAAATAGTTGAAGGTACAAACGTTTGCTTAATGTTCAAGAGCTTCAGGGAGAGGGAGAAGGAAGTTTCATTCAAGATAAGGACAACGAGGAGAGGCATTTTTGATCTCTCAAATACTGAAATAACCTACATCCCAGTAATAGGCATTGTTAAAAGTGAAAAGATCACGATACAGACATCGAAAACTATTGAGGTAGTCCCCGCAATTACAATGCTGAAGAAATCACAGTTCCAGTTTAGAAGCAAGGTTATTAAGCCAAGGATCGCTATTTCCAGATTGGGGCCGCCTTCAAATGATTTTGAATCCATACGTGACTATATCCCGGGTGACCCTTACAAGACAATTAACTGGAAAGCAACAGCTAGAAGAAACTCACAGGAAAAATTGCTTGTGAATGTATATGAACGGGAGGGAATGAAGACATTCATTTTTATTCTGGATCGGGGGTCAAATATGCTAAGCGGGTCTTCGAGCAATAATCCCCTTGAATATTCAATCCCCTTGATCCTTTCCGGTGCCAAATACCTTACTTCAAAAGGCTCTAATGTTGGCTTCTGGGAGACAAGGACATTCTCCGAAACAAAGGCACCGTATATTCAACCTTCCTCGGGAGCAGACACATATACAAAATTGAGAAGAATTCTCATCAGGGTTGAGGCAGTAAGAAACAAGAATATTAAATATAAGGCAGATAAAACTCTGTCGCATATAATAGCGGAAACATTGCCTCAGGTCATGCTTATTACAAGCCTCAATGAGTCTAACTATGGAAATATATCTGAATTTTCTTCTTCCCTCATGGCTTCCGGGGCTAGACTAACGATTATGGACATTCTATCTGAGGGAATCTCGGCGAAGTATAGAAGGGAGGATATATCAGGACTGTTTCAGAGAAAAATAATTAAAAATACGAAGAGTGGAATCTATAAGGCTTTTCCCAGTGGATGTACCATTGTCCAGTGGGAACCTGTATCAGAGAATCTTGGTATTGCCGCTGCTCGCCTGGCTATGCTATCGGGGTGGTGAAGAATGAGATACCAGGTTTCACTGTATATTGGTATTGCTTCATTCATCTCTTATTCGTTGCTGTTACTCTTGATATCGAGTTATTTGCTGGCACAGATGGTTATCATTATTTCAATAATCCTGTTTGTGCTTGGCATTTTCATCATGTCCTCATTCTCTTCAGAGGAAAGAAGCACCGAGCCAAGAAATAAACTGAAGTTCATTGCAGTTCTCCTTCCAATCATGATGATAATATTTTCCAGAGGCTATCTCGCCCAACACTTCACCGGTTTTTACTCATACAACACCGTGGATACAATATTTATAGCAGTTCTTTTTCCCATTGCAGAATTATCCGTGGTAATCCTTTCCAATTATGAATCTGCAATCTATTTTGGAAAGAGGTCGGAAAGAGCGGGATATAACATGGAAGACGTGGATCAGGAATTGGGAAGATTCTCAAGGGTTATCCTGTTGATAACACTGTTATCAGTTGCCCTAGGTTATGTGTCATTTTTAGCAGTGCTCACGTTACCTACATTTGATATTGGTTTAATTCCGGCGCTTATCATCTTCTTTGCCGTTATCATAATCCTGATGAGGAACACCATAAGCAAGACCTCATAACAAATGCCTGTTTTTCATTACCGTTTGAAAACGTGAGCGAAACTCATCTTGCCGATAATTCAGCCGATATTTCCTCCTGAACGTGCCTGAAAAGTTCTGACTTGTTATACTTCTCCCTTGCCTTCAGGATCATTTGACATAATCCCTCAGGATTGTTCTGAAACTCTACAAATTGTTCTATCCTCTTCTTCACGGATTCTATTGATCTGCTAATCATTAGTGGATTTGCCTGAAACACCCTGAGGTCCACCTTGCCTGTTGAGATCTTACCTTCCCTGATGCTCAGCATGACAATTTCTCCCTCTATCCTATCCAGGGGAATTTTGTTTTGTAAGGAATATATGTAGGAATAGAGGGATATCTGCTCATAATATGAATCAAGATTATCCTTTACCTCCTTGCTGGTCTTGAAATCAACGATCCTTATCTTTTCGGCGTTGCCATCAGTGAATCTGTATCCTGCGTCTATTTTCCCCATTATTGTGAGGTTGGTATCGATATCCGTGAAAAGATCCCTGACGTTGCACTGCACTGTTCCCTCTGAAAGGAGCCATTTTGATTCCGGGAGCTTGTTTATGACAGAATAATAATTCTTGAAATTCGCCCAGCTCTTTGCCTGAATATCATTGCTCATCAGGCCAGGCTCCTGTCCGCTGCTTAAGAAGTCTTCTATTGCCTTGTGAACGTCAGTCCCTAATTGAAGAGATGTGCTGAAATCTGATATGCCCAATACATACCTTGTAATGAACGACGGCAGATCCTCAACGGTCCCGATCATTGAGAAGCTCAGCCTCTTCAGCTTTCTTATTTTCTTCCCTATAAAATCAAGAAGCCAAGTAGAATTTACCATGGAATTTTGTTTCGAAAAATTGTTCTTTGCGTCAAAAGAACTCATGGATATAAAATCTGGAGAATCGTCCTCTGGCGTGACAACGTCACAAAGGCCATCTAATTTATACCTGTCCGCTTCCTTCCTCTTTGTTATTATCCAGAGTTCACTTTTTGTCCTTGTCAGGGCAACAAAGTCTATCCGGTTTTCCTCTTCCCTCCTATCTTCCGGATCATAATGCTGCTCTTTAGATCTCAATATACTGTTCATGATCAGATCCATTCCACTTGGATCCGCCCATGATTTTCTAGAGGGGACATATATTACATAATCAAATTCCCTCCCCTTGGCCTTGTGGACTGTCGATATTGTTACCCTGTTTTCCATCTCAACATTTGAATCTTCTTCGCTGTTTTCCTGCTTTAAAAATGATATTAGCTCTCGTTTTCCTCCTCCAACCTTTTCGAAAAATTCAGGTATGGCACTGTAAAGTTCTCTTGCAGCCATGAAATGATTCTGCCCCATCTCCAGGGAGCGAGGTAAAATATAATCAGTGAATAGATTCAATAATTTTGGAAGAGTTGCTGAATATTCATCCCTTAAGGATGCAAAGGGTTCAGGTAAAAATTCTTTGAAATCATCCTTAAATTGGATTTGATCAACAGTGTGAATTGCATCGCGCAGAGTTACGCCAGAATACTCTGAGTAAAGTGCCTTGATGACATCCGGCTTCTCATCAGACAGAATACCCATTATGAATGTTGCAATGGAACTTTTCTCCTGTTCAAGTGTCACGACAATTGCTCCTGCATTATGGTCAACGCCCATTGATTTCATCAGTTCGCTGACCCTCGATGCCTGGTAATTGCTCCTCACTAAAATTCCGATTTTTTTCTCCTCCGGAGCATCTTTCAATATTTTCTTCACCGCAAGAACTGCTGTTTCCTCCGGGTTGTCTGAGATGGTTATTTCCACCTTCCCTTCGCTATCCTGTTTCATGCTCTTCATGACCTGAAGTTCTGTGATATCCTGATTCGAATCCAATCTGTTGAAGAAGGATATTACATACTCAACCACTTTTTGAGGAAGCCTATAGGTATGCATCATGACTTCCCTCTCAAATGCCTTATGATTCCTGAAAGCATTGAAACTTTCTATGTTTCCGCCCTGAAAGCCAAAAATTGCCTGCTTAGCGTCTCCCACAGCGAAAATTGATCTGGCAGAGCGTTCAATTATCTCCCTTTCCAATGCGCTAATATCCTGGACTTCATCCACCAGGATATATTCGAATGGCTCCTTATCAGACTTCTTTAAGATATCCAGCGCCAGAATCAGGAGATCCTGATAATCAAATAATTTATCTTTTTTATAAGCCTCATAATCGCGGAAAATGAGGAGAAATTTTTCCAAAAGCGCACCTGCTTCTTCCCTTGAAATTCTTACGGAACCATCCTGGTTATCATACAATTCATTGAGTATTGCCGTGGCTCTAGAATCTGAAATATCCTTCGGGAGTATCCCAAAACTCTTGATCAATTTGATGGCGTTGATAACCTTTCCTGTAGTAAGGATATAGCTGTTCATGTCTTTATACAGCGATTCCTCACTTCCAGTCGAAACATCTCTTGCTACAATTGCCCTCGTCAAAATAAATCGGGAAAGCCTTTCTGAAATTATCTCAGGATTGATGTCAAAGTCATTTAGCATGCGGTTGCAATAACTGTGAAATGTTTCTATGCGCGGAAGCTGACCATTATAGCCTTTCTCCTGGAGTTTCCTTAAAACCCTATCCTCCATCTCTGTCTTAGCTTTTATCGTAAATGTTACACAGAGAATTTTTTCCCCTTTCACACCGTTTAAAATGAGCCGCAAGACCTCTTCTGATAATCTCTCTGTCTTCCCGGCACCTGGGTTCGCTATCAAAATTTTGTGTGAATTGGATGATGTGTCCATGGTACTCCAATATGTATAACTAAATATTATTTTCACTTACGAGCGGATCAATAAAACTGCCAAGAATTTTTCATATCAAGTTTTGATCGTGAAACACTGGTGGCTCATTTATTCATTAATACAAGTAATCCGCCAATGAGAATAAGCGCAAAACCGATTATTTCAAGATTAACAAATGTGATAATTCCTGCTATGGAAATAACGATCATTGAAGTGTATCCTATCTTCTTATCTCTTCTGGAAACCTCATTTCCCAGCAAAGCTATAAGGGCAAATATCAGTAGCGGTACGGCCTCTGCAGAAGGAA
>JAKAUD010000125.1 GCA_021827885.1 Thermoplasmata archaeon
TCGCCGACAGAATTCTGAGAATACAGAAAGGATCAATAGAAGAGATTTATGATTTGGAAGGAGACCTGGAAGGTATAACAGACGGCGCCAGGCTTTATGGAGGGGGTGATGAAAACGCCACGCAGTTATGAGGAGGAAGAGGAGAATTTCTTAAAATCAGGGAAAAGTTCCAAAGTCTTCAGAAGGCTTGTGGGTGAAATTCTTTCTCACAGGAGAGACAGTGGTGCGCTCATAGCTGCAGTTATAATAACGGCAATAGCAGGAACGCTATTTCCAATAGCTTTAGGATTTGCAATAAATAGTGTAATAAACAAAAATTTCACGGATCTGCTAATATATAGCGCCGCATTTCTTGGATTCTATATTATACAATTCTTCTCAAACAGGATAAGAACGATCAGTTCTACCGGTGTTGCACAAAAGACCATAAAGGAGTTACGAGACAGGGCATTCTCAAGCATCCAGAAAGTTCCAGTGCCATTCTTTGGGAAGGTTAAGACAGGTTATCTTATAAGCAGAATCACAAACGATGCCGAAACATTGAGTGAATTCCTTACATTCCAGATTCCACAGGTCATATCTGGTATATCGACGGTTATAGTGTCTATTTCAATAATGTTCTACCTGGACTTTACTCTTACACTTTATGCATTAATTGTTATACCGCTGCTTTCAGGGTTTACGCTTTCAATACAGAATAAGGTTAGGAGGAACTATCTGGGAACAAGAAGAACAATAGCGGCAATCACCGGCAATCTGGCTGAAAACATCAGTGGAATCAGGGCAATAAAATCTTTCAACGTTGAAGAAAGAATGGCCATGAATTTTGATAAATTGAATAGCGACAATTTTGCAGCGAATCTTAAGGCCGCAAGACTTTCCTCCTTTTATGGTTCCATCATCCGCGTCATTGAAGCAACCGGAATAGCTATAGTTCTATTGGCGGGTGCCCAGCAACTCTTTGTAAACGCTATATCCATAGGAATCCTGGTAACGTTTGTTATTTATGTTCAGGAGTTTTTTGATCCTGTAACACAGCTCTCACAGCTTTACAATTCATATCAATCGTCCATGGTGGGAGTTACAAGAATTTACGGCATTATAGATAGCCCATCGGAAGAGAGTATCTCAAGAGGTTCAATAAAAATTGAAAAATTCAATGAATCAATAAGGTTTGACAATGTCTCATTTTCATATGGAAAGTCCGTCGCACTGAAGAATATAAGCATCCAAATAAAAAAGGGAGAGAAAATTGGAATCGTGGGGCACACGGGCGCTGGAAAAACTACATTTTCAAATCTTATTCTAAAATTCTTTTCACCAACTTCAGGAATGATATACATTGATGGAAACGACCTAAATGACATAGAAACGGAATCTTACAGGAAATTAATTGCCCCAGTTTTACAGGAGCCATTTATGTTCAGGGGGAGCATTCTTGATAACATAAGAGCATTCTCTCCGGAGTCTTCTGATGAATTCATCATAAGTAAGGCAAAGGAATTTGGTTTGTACCCTCTCTTTGAGAATCTGGAAGATGGCCTAAATAGTGAAATAGGCGAAATGGGAAGAAATCTGTCGGAGGGGCAGAGGCAGGCAATCTCCCTGTTGAGGGCATTTATCAGGAACCCGCAAATACTCATCATGGATGAACCAACTTCGCAGATAGACCCTTATTCAGAAAAAATCATAATATCCTCTCTTGGTGCTTTCCTGAATGATAGAACTCTTATCCTTATAACACACAGATTTTCTATGATTTCACTGGTAGACACCGTTGTTTCATTCGAGGAAGGCCAAAAGGTAGAAGAAGGCTCATTTTCGGATCTTCTGAAGAGAAATGGTGTTTTCAGGAAAATGTATAATATCCAACATAATACTGACACATAATCCTAATGTGGCAAAAGAAATGGATCCAATTGAAATAGATATTAGTGAAATTAAACAGTTAAAGATAGACGGAAAAAAGATAGGCAGCATAGTCGAAAAAAAGGGAGGTTGGGATTCCAGGGTTTTTCTGGCTAATGAAAATTTTATAATCAAGGTTCCCAGATATCATCAGTCCATATCTTCGCTTAAGAAGGAGAGACTCGTGTGCCAGCTCATCAAAGGAAAATTGTCGCTGAAGATACCGGATATAAAATTCGCACCAATAGATTCCAAAAAAAGCGGAGAAATAGAGATTAATTATTATGAAACGCTAAAAGGGAATGAACTTTCACCTGAGGATGTAGGTAGCGACTCGTTTCACACCATACCTGTCAGGCTGGGTATTTTTTTGAGTGGGTTGCACAATATCTCCAGGGAAACCAGGCATTTATTGGAAATTAAGACTGGTGAACTAGATAACGGAAGGGGAGAAGAGGAGATCACTCTATGGAGAAGTGTTCTTGAATATTTTGAGAGTCAGAGGAATTTGGAAAATGTTCCGGGATATATTCAAGTCATAGAGGAAGCAATATCAAAGTTGAGTAAAATCAATGATGAGAAAGTTCCAAGTCATGCCGATTTCATGTCAAACAATATAATATGCCAAGGGAATGAAAAAGGATCAATAGGAATCATTGATTGGGGCGATTTCTCATTCAGGAACAGGATATACGATTTTGCCGGCCTATGTTATGAATATGGCATTAATTTCCTCGATAATATGTTAATGGGATACCCAGTCCAAAATAGTTCCAGATTCAGGGAAGAGGTCAGATATCTTTCAAGTTTGGTTCCCTTCAATACCGTCTATTTCTCCAGAAATTTACGAAGGAAGGTGAAATTCGGCAAAGATTTTATTGATTTAAATCTTGATGACACAGGAAGGACTGAGAGACTGAACTTGATTGCGTGAGCCACGCTTCATTTTCTCTAAAGAATCATTCTTTATTAATGGTAATACAGTCAATGACAATAAGTTTCAAACAATTCGACTTTGCCTGAATTCATCGCTCTCAGCAAAAAAAATCTTGGAAGGAAAAGCAGAATTTGCTAAAGTAATGAATAGAACTTATCAAGATTAGTCGGTAAAATGAGCTATTCTGAATGTAGTCTCTGATTTGGTTAGAAGAATAGCGATGAGGGAATGGGAACCCCTCTAACAAGTTTCTGACGATAAGTCTGCGTCTGAAAATGGCTTGATAAGAAGAGAAGGAGAGTACGACGATAGCACGCAATGGTTAGAACCCCAACGACTAATCATAGAAGCATGTCCAGAGGATTGCTTTTAAGCATGAAATACAGGTTATTCATAGAATGAACACATCAGGACTTGATTAATGTTTTAAGCGAACACTCGTAATCTCACAAATATCTCTAAGAATTCTCTACACCGTTGTGGATCACAGGTGATAAATACTATAGTATATTATAATGTAGTATAGTGGTTCTAAATGTCTACGACAATACAGGTAAGCGAGAAGTTGCAAAAAGAATTGGCAAAGCGTAAGATCTATGAAAAGGAAACTTACGAAGAAGTAATCTGGGACCTTGTGGAGGATTCCCAGGAGCTTGATGATGTGACAAAGAGGGAAATAGCCCAAGCCAGACAGGAAATTAGAGATGGCAGATATCATACTCTGGATGATGTCAAAAAGGAACTGGAACTTTGATGTACAGTGTTCTTTTCTCTGATCTGTCCCTCAAACAACTGAAAAAACTTGATGGAGAAACAAGGCAGAGAATAATTACATCAATTGAGCGAATCAGGATAAGGCCTGATGCTTACATCAAGAGGCTTGTTGGGGAAGAAGGATACAGATTCAGGGTTGGAGATTACAGGGTGATACTGGACCTCGATAATGAACGGTTGATTATTCTGGTATTAAGAATGGGTCATAGGAAGAATGTGTAAGATCAGTAAGCTAGCCTTTGGAATTCCTAAGTCTTTCCTTCAAAGTTTGATCACCACAATAAAAACACTCCTAAATACACACATTATGGATCAGATCGAGAGAAGCGGGGAAGACATCGAAAACGGTAGGATCAGGAATGTAAGAGACTTGCTTAAGGAACTATAGCCAAAATCTAGAAGTATGCTGTGAGGATGTAAAAGTGATGCCGAAAAACGAACTAGAAGATATACTTGTCAATTTCTTCTATGCAGAGAATAACCGGGACTGGAAATTGTATGAAACATTTCTCTCGCCTGATGTAGAGTGGATTTCATACGGTCCTCCCAAGAGGAAGGTAGTCGTTGGAAAAGCAGAATATGTCGAAACAATGATTAGAGCTTATAAAGATACGTCAGCAAAATTCCATATTCTGAACATGGTTTCGGATTTAGATAAAGGAGTAGTGATGGCGGAATTGGAGATCATCTCACGAAGATCCGTCGATGTGTTTGAGTTTGAAAATGGTCTAATAATAAGGGAAAGAGAGTACTACGATGATACTCTCTGGTTGGAATCCGAAGATAAATCGTAGAGGTGCAACCCTAGGATGGCTTCAAAAAGTGATAGACAGTTCATTCAAATAATGGACCGGTCGGGATTTGCTTAATGTTTTAAGTGGGATGCTCCCTGCGAAAGCTGGGAGAGGAGGTCACGGGAATACTATTGTATATCACGTAAACCACAAAACAATTGGCAGCCTTAGATTACTGGAACGTGAAGACGTTTTACTTAAAGAGTCTTTATTGCTTAAACGGATTTACCACAACTATTCCTGGAATCTTGGCAAAATCTTTCTCATTTTCTGTTACAATTCTTGATATGCCATTCTCCTTCATGGTTTCGGAAATGAGAACGTCCAAGAACGGAGACTTGAATGACTGAGAGTTTTCTAAGGCTCTTAATAAAGTTTTATGGTTGTAATCCAATTTATACCATTGTTTTGATGCGATGACTGAACTCACTATTATGTTCGTCTTGTCCAAAGGAACGCCCAGCTTTCTGGTAAATGCATTGAAGATTTCGACAAGAACCTGATTCGATATTATACCCATTATCTGCCCCCTGAATACTCCTTCAACTAAAGATAAACACACGTCCCTTTTAGAGGGTTCTGTAAGATCATAAGCATAACAAATTATGTTAGAATCGAAAAAAAGTTCATCTTTCATATAGATCTTCTCTCTTAAATTTCCATTTCTTCATTTTAATACCTTCTTTAAGCATTTTTAGTGATTGCGCTTCAACGTCGGAATCCAGGCTTCTGATCCACTGATCCATCGCTTCGGTTATTGCCTTCCCCAAGTATCCTTTCCTTTTCCCATACTTCAGAGCGGCTTTCTTCCTGAATTCATTCTCAACCTCTTCATTAAGATTGACAGTGATAGTTTTAGACATAGCTTGAATATGTATTTAGTTAATATAAACATTTACATGTTCAATAATTGTAAATATAAGATACGGTAATGAATCGAATTGTGATGGACAACTAAGCAATGACTACTCATATTTACATTTTCTATGTCTGTAGCCCTTTATCTTTGTGTGCAAAAACAAAATAAACCTAATATCCCCTCTCAAATTTACTATTGGTCTTCTATGAGATGGTTCAGATCTCCTTCCTGCGACGGTTTGCGAAGTGGAGAAAATAGAACCCAGAAAGATGATGATAAATGCCGATTCCTCCAAGGACTATTGTGAAATTGGAGACCAAAGATTTCACCAACGATCCCCCACTATCAGGGAGCCTAAAGGTATAAGTCCGTACGCTAGTGTCAAGTTACTTGCCATACTTCTTGCCAATGCTCTATCAGGTACGATTTTCTGGCGCACTGTCGCGCTCAGAACCGAAGAAACTGCAGATCCAATGTCATCTAGAAAAAGGCAGAGTACTATCAGAATCACCGCCAGAGTTCCACCATTCTCAGCAAAGACCAGCATAATCCATACTGAATTCCCGAGAAACATAGTTGAAACCAGTGCTCTACCAAATCAATTCTTCTTGCTAAACCTGGAGCCAAGATTGATCCCCTAACAGCCCCAAGGCCACCAGCAGAGAAGGCGAACCCGATTATATACGGGCTAAGATGCAATTGAACTGCAGTGTAAATAAAGAAGACTGCCATCACCATTTGATAAAATATGTTGTAGGTAAGTGCCTCTTCAAGAAGAGTCCTCAGAACAGGATTATCAAAGATAATTTTAAAACACAGTGACATCTCCTTCCATGTATCTTTATCGCTCTCTTCGCGCTTATGGACAATTTCGTTGACATGGATTTTAGAGAGTTGATAGCTTGAAAAAAGATAAGAAAAGCCGTTTACTGCAAAAGCAAAGGGTGCGGTTATTAGTGCAACCAGAACGCCTCCAATGCCTGGTCCAGCTACCTGAGCGGCAGACTGGCTGGAGACAATCCTTGCATTTGCACTTTCAAGGCTTTCTTTGCCTACAACCGCAGGCACGAATGCCCAAAAAGTTGCATCAAAGAAAGTGCCAAGAGATCCTGACATGAATGCAACCACATACACTATGGGGAGTGACAGATCTCTCGTTAAGGCTGGGAAAGGAATCAAAAAGAAAAGTAACCCTCTGCAAAGGTTGGCTGAAAGGAGAATTATTCGTCTTTTCAATCGATCTGCTATGATACCTGAGATAGGCGTTATGACTAGATAAGGGAGAAACTAGAAGTCCCCAAGTATTCCCATGTCCAACGGCGAAGCGTGGAGCAGGACAACGGCTAGTAGGAAGTGCTATTATAGTTATTTGGGATCCAACAGCAGATACTGTCTCACCAAACCATAAACCCCTGAGATTAGGATTAGTCTTGAGGGTAGATAGCATAGTGGCACGTCTTTTGCTGTTGCCCATCTAAATCACCCGTTCTAATATCGTTTCTTCTGAAGTTTTTTCATTAATGCGTGTCATTGCGCCAAGAGGAACCACATCAATCCGAAGAGTCGCGCAGATACCAAGAAACGAAAAGCCTGCCTGTGCTCTGTTTTGATTTGGAACGCGACCCATATCCATCATGCTAACCAGTAAAAATTGTATAGTAGGTTAGAATATAAATATTACCATCTTTTTTAATTTTGCCGGTTAGGTTAATAATATGGATGAATTATAGTAATACGTGATCGGATGGAATGGTTGCTAAGATCTGGAGTTGGGCAAAAGAGTGATCAGCCGGTATGCATATCTCTGACCAATACACTAGAATGGCGCTCAGGCAAGCACCCGAAAGAATTTCTGCATAATTATGTAGACATTCTTACATGGGCAAGGAAACGTGGAGCGATTCCAAACGAACTCGCTGTCGGAATGAGTTTATACGCATCTGAGCACCCCTCAGACGCAGAAAAAGTCCTGTCGGATGCAAAAAGGAAAAGGGAAATGATTTATAGAATATTTTCAAGTCTGGCGCACCATCTTGAGCCTAATTCTGACGATGTTAAAGAGTTGAATGAAATTTTGTTGAATGTCTTAACTAGAGCGCAAATTGCTTGGAATGGCTCCAGATTTGTGTTGGAATGGAATACAAAAGCACAAGATCTGAATTGCGTTCTGTGGGAACCAATTGTATCTGCAGCCGATTTGTTGATTTCGGTTGAAATAAACAGGGTGAAGGAGTGTGCGAATGAGGAGGAGGGTTGTGGATTCCTGTTCCTTGACGAGAGCAAGAACTTGAGTAGAAAATGGTGTTCCATGGCGGAATGCGGAAACAGATCAAAAGCGAGGAGGTTTCAACAAAAACAGAATATGAGGGGGCGTGAGATGCAATCATAATCTCCTAATAACTTGGAATTCAGTGGCTTGAAGAGGTTTATTTGGGCATTCTTGAAATCTATGGACCGGTCGGGGTTTGCTTAATGTTTTAAGGGAATACTTTCTTCTGTACATGGGCAAAAGGAAACTATCCATTATCTCATAATGCCTAAGCATTATTCGACACCCATGTCCGATGGACTAAAAGCAATAATTATATAGCAGTTATACATAAGTTATACAAGGCATATACATGGATTACACCACTATACAAATTAGCCGATCTACGAGAGAGAAACTGAATGGCCTAAGAGCATACAAGAGGATGACATATGATGAGTTGCTGAATGCGCTTATATCACTGATTCCTGAGGGAGATGAAGAAGGAGTATACACTGAGGATTTTAGGGCCTCCCTGCTTAGGGGTCTCCTTGATGTAAAAGAAAAGAAGACTCACACTACGGAAGAAGTGAAGAAACAGTTGGGAATTCAGTGACGGACTTTGAGATTGAATATTCTGAGGAATCTCTTTTTCAGCTTAAGGGCCTTGACATTCCTGTGGCAAAGAGGATTATCCAGAAGATAGAAAGCACAAGAACTGATCCACACAGGTTCTTTGTGAGATTAGTCGGAAGGACTGAGTACAAGCTGCGAGTCGGCGACTACAGAGTGATTGCGGATATTGAAGAAAATAGACGAGTTATAGTTATTAGATCACTGGGTCATAGAAGGAACATCTACAAGTGAATAGGTCCCTTCTTAGATCGTGTTTTTGCAGCCACGAAAGCCAATTACACTCAGAATGGACCGGTCGGGATTTGAACCCGAGACCTCCTGCTTGCGAAGCAGGCGATCTACCGCTGATCTACCGGCCCTTGCCTTGGGAAGACAATTTCATTAATATATTGTTTGCATTTAGTGTTGTGACCAATGACATGGAAGTGAATTATGATTTAATTGGTATTAAGCCAAGGCAATACCAATTAAATATTGCAAGGGAGGCAATCGGAAAAAACAGCCTGGTTATTCTTCCAACAGGCTTGGGAAAAACAATAATTGCTGCCATGCTTGCTACAAAGGCATTGGAGAACGGAAGAAAAGTCATATTGGTAGCACCAACAAGGCCTCTTGTTGATCAACATCTTAAAACCTTCAGTCAGCTTTTTGGGAACAGGAAATGGATAATAAGCGGCCTGACGGGACATACTAAAATGAAGGAAAGAAAGGATATATGGAATAACTCCAGCATGATTATATCCACTCCTCAAACAGTGAGGGGGGATGCATTAAGAAATTTAGTTAATTTAAGTGACTTTGGACTGCTTATTATTGATGAAGCCCACAGGGCAATTGGCAATTATGCATATGTGGAAATAGCCAGAGCTTTCATGGAAAAATCCACTGGATATTTATTAGCCATAACTGCCAGTCCCGGGTCAAACAGGGAACACATAGAGGCAATCAAGGATAATCTGGACATCCGAAAGATTATTATCAAGACTGAAAGCGATCCAGACGTAGTTCCCTTTGTTCAACGCACTGAAAAAACCGCAATATACATTGACCCTGATGTAAAACAAATGAGCGTAAGCAAGAAGTTAAGGGAAGCGAAGCAACATCAAATAAATGCAGTTGCGGGGAATGTAAGCCAAATCAGCATATATTCGTCAAGGAAAGAACTTACTGATCTAATTAGAACTCTTTCAGCGAGAGCCGTTTCTGGCGAAAAACAGCTATTTGGGACAATTCCCCTCATCACGGCTTGCGTAAGGCTAGATATTTTATGTGAGTATGCTGAAAGCCAGGGACTTGAACTTACTTATGATTATCTTCACGAAATGGAAGAGAGCGAAGACAAGTCCATAAGAAGAACGATTTTCATCCTGGAAAAGAATCCGTTTTTTATCGAGGTTCGCAAAGAATTGAAGGATATATTGAAGACATATGAAAATGGCAAATTCAAGAAAGCACTTGAATTGTCAGAGAGGAAGATATCAGAAGGAAAAGGTTCAAAGGTTATCATCTTTACGCACTACAGAAAAACATCACAATTTCTTATGGAATATCTGAAGGAGCATTCAGCAATACTAAAGCCACTGAGATTCGTGGGGCAATCTTCCAGGAAGGGAGAACAGGGAATGAACCAGAAAAGCCAGAGGGAGGGCATTGAAAAGTTCAGGGATGGAACCTATAATGTCCTTGTGGCCACAAGCGTTGCAGAGGAGGGGTTGGATATACCTTCTACAGATATGGTAATTTTCTATGAACCGGTTCCTTCCGAGATTAGGTCAATACAGAGAAGGGGGAGAACCGGCAGGTTCACACCCGGAGAGGTTTTCATAATGGTATTCAAGAACGGACGGGATATTGCCTACTACAATTCAAGCGTAAGGAAAGAATCATCGATGATCGGCAAGATGAAAAAGGAAATGGAAACAAAATCTGCAACTACATTGATGGACTTTAGCTGAGCTCTTGTCCTATCCAGGCCAATTTTGCTATCAGTGCGTCAAGCTGCACTCTGTCGCTTCCACCCTCAACCAGCCTGAATTCAGCGTCTGCGAGTGCCTCAATTATTGATAGTTTCTGTTTTTGCCCTATTCTTTGCTTGCGAATGAAGGAATGCATTCCCTTTATGAGATCTATCGCGGAGTAACCACGGTCCACCGTTAATTTTTCAATAAGATCAACCGCTTCGTCAAAAAGCCCTTCAATTGCCAGCTTCATTACCTTATCAAAATCAGCTGGTTCAAGGCTTCCCGACATCTCAAAAATCGCTTTTGGGGAATTTTCCCCTGAGTATTTCAACGTCTGAAGTATGCTGGTTGCCTTCCTGGCATCTCCTGATGAAACTTCGCAAATAGCATCAAAGGCATCATCTTCCAGCTTCATGTTTTCATTTCCTGCCACAAATTTCAGATAACTTTTCAAATCAGCTTCCGAGAGCTGGTGGAATCTCATTACCACAGTTCTGGACTGTATTGGTGGGATTATCTGGGTGGAATAGTTGCATGAAAATATGAACCTAGTAGTTGTTGAGAATCTTTCCATGGTTCTCCTAAGTGCAGCCTGTGCATCTGATGTAAGTTGATCTGCCTCATCCAGGAATACTATCCGCAAACCCAATTCGTTGAACGGTTTGATTCTTGCAAATTCCTTGACATTCTCCCTTATCACATCAATGCCTCTTTCATCAGAGGCATTCAGTTCAAGGAAACTGTCCTTCCAGTTCTCGCCCAGAAGTTCCCTTGTCATGGCAATA
>JAKAUD010000113.1 GCA_021827885.1 Thermoplasmata archaeon
ACAGGATATATGCCATGTCTGCGGCATATCTCCGCCTGTGTCACATTGTCAGTGAAGGATTCCATGACTATCTGGAACTTCTCTTCCGCTGAATATTTGGACTTCATGAAGAGACCTCCATGATCTGGACAACCGCTTTTCGCATGCTCTTTATGTATCTGTTCTTCTCTATAATATTATTATCATAGTGTTCCGGTTCTGTGATGGCTCGGGTCAATAACACTCAATTATTGCTGCTATATCGTGGAATTCATTATATCAAATTCTATACCCTCTGAATGATAACTCTTTTAATAAAACCACCTATTGTAAGAATATAGATTATTTATATTTGTTTTTAGCTTTGTGATTCATGCTACTTATTCTTAGATAAAATTTTTGGGTAAAATCGTGATTTATCATTGCAATAAAGGAAAATAGCAAAACACGATATTTCAGAGTGTTTGAATGTTTTACATCTATGGACAATATTCTCCTTATTAGTATCATTATACTAGCTCTTGATGAATTAGTAAATATTGCTGATATTAGTTCGTACTCATATTTAAAAAGAGAGATCCATTTCTTCAAGTCTTCTGAGATCTCGCATTGACCAGTGTTCACCGCCAAGAAATTAAGAATCAGGTCAAATGTGTAAATCTGCTTTTGCAGTTCCTGAGCCTTCGACATGGAGTTTAGCTGCCCTGATACATTCATTTCATGAATACGATAATTGGTCAGCTTCTTATTGTCTATCATCAGTTGCCCCAGGCTAATGATGCCCGTCCAGAAGAAAAAACCATCCGGGTTACCTTTTATCTGCTTCAATAACAGAAGGTATTTCAGATAACAATCCCTTCTTATTGCCATGGAGCTGAGGTTGAAGTCCCCCCTATTGTCTAAAGCCGCTTTAATTGCGTGTAGATTGGATTTGGCATCGAATATTAGGTTTTTACTATTTAATGATCTAGACTCCCTTTCCACAAGCCTTACATAATCGATTTTACGCCCAGAGTGGTCAACGTATTTCATATCATTGTGATAATAGCATAACTCGCGATTGGAGGAAAAGATTTCCATCAGCCTCATTAATTTACCAGGATCGAAAGTATCGTCGTCGTCAAGAAACGCTATGATTGTATAGGTCGTTGCCATAATTCCAGCATATAAAAACTCACCTATGCTCCCATCCATCACGATTGATTTTAATTGATAATCTACTTGATAATTGGCTAAATCAATACTGAAATTAGTTACTAAAACTATCTCGTAGCTGGATGGATCATAATTTTGATTTAGTACACTTTCTATAGCCTGAATCACGAAATCTTTTCTATTGTAAGCTGTTATTATTACAGAGACTCCTATGTTGGACATCTAATGTATGCTATTATTGCTTAATATTAATTTATTCTCCTAAGAATTGTTGCTGTGTCTAGATCTAAAACAAAAGTCATAACGGGTACACCCTTCGAATTATTCCACACATAAAAATATATACGATGCTTTACTTTTAAGCATCCTAATGAGTCTGAAATGGTTTTTTTTTAAAAATATTGGTTCTTATCGCTTCTTGAAAATTTATCTCATTTCGTTTCTCGCAATTTCAATATATTCAATATTTTTTGGATACAGCTTTGACGAATCTGTTTTTTCCGGATATGCCGCTAACTTTTATTACTACGGTAGTAACCCATTTTATTTCTGGGGAATGGGAGCCTATTACTTGGGGGTGGATATTGCTTCGTATTTTCCTACAATTCTGCTTATCGCCATCGACAAGGATCGGATTGTTGTAGAGGAGCTTGGTGTCAAAATAGCCATTGATATTTCATTTTTCATTGGTGGACTAGTCATATATAAAATTATTAAGGAATTTGGAAAATCTGAAAAACTCAGTGAATCAGCGGCATATGTATTTCTTTTCAGCCCTCTCTTATTTTTTTATGCTCCTTTTCAGGGTAACCCTCTCGATTTTACTCTTACTATTCTTTTGGGTTCATTTTATTATATATTAAAGCATAAGTATAAAATATCATTGTCACTTTTAGGCATAGCTACTGCGAGTTATCTTTACCCTTTATTCCTTTTTCCAGCATTTATTCTCTACGTAATCAGGAAATCTAAGACTAAGAAGGCCATAGTTCCTTCTCTTCTTTTTATCATTATTACTGCTGTTGGATTTGGAGCCCAGTTTATTTCCTATTATTTAAGTGGGTATTCAATAAATAATGGAACCATATTTTCAAATAATGGGGGGGTTGGTTCAATAACTACTTCGCTATTCATACCTCCGATTTGGAATATTTATTATTTTATCAACATTGTAAATGTGCAATTACCATATGTTTTGTATCAATTAATTTTTATAATTGTTATGCTAGTACCAGATTTTGCTATAATTTTAAGATCATCTAAAAATGAAATAACTCCGCTTGATCTGCTTTACGTCATGTCTTTCCAGGGATTGAGTTTTGCTTTTTTCTCCCCCATATCTGATCCTCAGTATCTTTTAGCCGCCCTTCCCTTCATTCTGTTATTCTGTTTTATTAACGAACGGACTGAACCTATCTTACTTCTTTATGTCTCGACCATCATAGCAATAGTTATGGTTGCTTTCGTGACACCATATAACTTCAACCAGTATTTTGTTGACATAAACAGGTCAGCAGGGGCAATTGAATTATTCGCTCCGAGTTATGTTTTACCTGCCTTGTCAATTTGTTATTCTGCAGTGGGGATACTTGTTTATTTAATTCTTTTTACACCTAAAGAGTCAAAACGGAAGCAACATTGTAAATTTATTAAAACTTCAGAAAAGGTAATGAAGTATTCAATTTTAGGAATTATAATATTCTCCGCCTCCACAGTGGCAATCATTGTTCCAGGATTTTCGCATACACCTGATCAATTTGCGTACCAACAAAACGATGCTTCCCAAGGGTTAGTCATTCAAGAGTTAAACTCTTCTGGTCATGTCGCCGCATACGGCTTTTCATTACCTAGCAACTGGAATTTCATTTCCAACAATGTAAAAAACAACAGCGCTGTAGGTATTTATCTTTCGATACCCCTCAATCCAACACAGTTTGGTGTCATCGGGTCAAATGAAACATTTCCGTTTAACTCTTCACACTACATTTTGGAATCATTTTACGTTGAAACTGAAAGCGATGCATCTCAGTTAACGTTTGGATATATCAATGATTCCTATTTACATAGTGTTATTTCTCTTCTTTATGACAACAGTTCTGGACATAACTCTACGGTTTTAACTCTAAATGCGTCCAAAGGAATAGTAAAATATTTTGATACTTTTCCAAACGATTATAACCAATACATTGTCTCTTTTCCTATCAACAAGATATTGAAACCTGGCTATTACTCAGTTATTATTGAGGGGACATCAAAAAATACATATTATCTGGGAGGCTTGAAGGGTGACCCCCAAACTCATGGGATTACAAACATAAGCACTATTGGTGCTGTTCAAAATGTTGTAAACGATCAGCCTCTTAAATATGACAGAATCTCATTCTACATTCAACTTTATTACATCGGTGATGTACAGGCATCACTTAATGGTCACAGAATAACCGTACGAGAAGCAGGTTCCATTTCTCAGATCGTAAAGGTCCCCACGTCCTATCTTAAACCTCAGAATATCTTCCTTATTTTGTATCCCTCAAATTTTACAATTAATACCGCTCCTACAGTTTATTATTATACGCCTTTTCCTGACAGCGGAATAATATCGCAGTTGGATATAAACGACTTCATAATCGGAATGACTCTTTTCATAGCATTGTCATCCGCATTTGTAATTCTCTCCAGAAAGATATTATTATCATTCAGAGATACAAGGAACAAATGATGCTCCATGATTGAACCCATTAAAATTGTTTTCCTTTTGGATGATGATAGTATTCATAATGGAGGTGCAAGGCCGCTCATAAACTGGGCAAGGATTTTACCCAGCTCTATTTTGATGACATTTCAAAAGAAGGGAAGACTCGAAATGTCTAATTCAGTATCGGTGAACAATATTGTGAAAGCTGCCATGGCAGCTAAAGATTATAGTTATATCGTAGTTAGTGATAATAATTTAAAAAATGGGATCAAGTTATCTCGACGAACTGGAGCAAAGCTTTTGGTTTACTGTCAGGTCCCTTTTGGACTTCATGCACTCGGTGTTATCAGCGGGGGAGAAGGTAAGTTAACATGGCTTATTTATTTCGTCATCAAGTTGATTCCGTTTCGCATATTTGTCTCACAATATGTTAAGAGATTAAAAAAAGCGAATCTAATAATGGCAAACAGTCTGAACATGAATATATTACTAAACTTTGTTTATGGCATACCAGACAGTGAAATAGTATACCCTCCATTGGAGGATTCTAAATTCGTTCCCATACCAGAAATGAAGAAGGATTCCATACTAGTATTTGTCGGCAGAAGTAGCGATCTTAATGAATACAAAGCATTTGAAATAATTGAAGAGATATCCAAGTCATATGGCACAGATGTATTGATCTTTGGTTCTGCGACGGTTCCCGAATCAATTTACAAAGGATATACCGGATTCAAAGTGCATAAAAATATTTCAGATGAGGAACTTGTTAGACTTTACAACAGGAGTTTTGTAACTGTTTGTATACAGAAGCAGGAATACTTTGGATATGTTCCCCTTGAATCCATCCTCTGCGGAACCCCATCTATCACTTTATATCGGCACGATGCATCCAATGTCGATGAATATTTGCGCAAATATTTGGTTTATGCCGATCTACAAAATTTGAAAAGTGAGATGCTTAAAATAATGGATCCGCACGTGAAAAATTCTCTTTCATTAGAAAGGAGAAATATTGTATCAAGATTTGCTTCAGGCGTGTCTTCAAATAAACTGTTAAAATTAATGAAAGAAATAGAATAGTGGATTTGACTGTATAAATGACAAGCGATAATTGTTAAAAATCTATAAGCGAAATCCGTCCATCACTACTTTAGATTTATATCAATCAATGAAGCTTTCAGGTTTTCGGCATAAATGTAACCAATATCTACTTTATTTTTAAGATTGAGGTCTCCTGGCTTTCTTTCGTGAATATCCATGGTGACCGTAAACCCTGCTTGTTTTAGTTTGTTGATTATCTTTTCTGATCCAAAATGGTACTCTATCTGTATTTTATCAAACAGTCTTAAGTTATCATCTGGCTCGTGAATTAAATTATACTCGCACCCTTCACAATCCATCTTTAGAAAAATTTTATTTCCCCTTTTATCCTTTAAAATTTTTTCCAATGACCACATTTCAGTGAGAACACCAGAATTAGAAGGGATTGTTTGACTAGATGGACTTGAAGTTTGATCTCCTAGAATCATTTGAGAATCATATCCATATCCTACGCGATATAATTCGATTTTGTCGCTTAGGCCATTCATCGTAATATTTTCCTTTGCCATCGTATATGCAACTGGAAAAGGCTCGATGGCTACCACTCTTTGAGCTCCATTCAAGGCAAAATAAATAGAAGAATCAGCAATATTAGCACCAATATCAATTAACAAATCGCAGTTCGTAGCTAAGAATTTATAAGGTTCAAATCCAAAAACTTCAAAAAGCATTCCACCTCGATTATGGTTAATCGCAACTCTAAATCGTAATGTTCTTCCGTTTGTAAGAAATCGTGGTTTAACAGTAATATATTGTTTCTTCAGAACTAAGTCTGCTACTACCAATGGCCAATTAAAAAATGCCTTACGGTATCCAGACAAGATCTCTATTAATGACATCCTCGCAACATATCGAAGCGACAGTTGTTCTTAAATTATTCGGTAGTCTTAGTAAATTGAATGACACAGAGTGATCTGAGCCCCTTAATTCTGAACAGATATTCCGTTTTCCAATGAGACATTTTCCATCAACCTCCTTTTCCTTTCAATTCTGCTTTTCATTCTTCTTTCCTCCATTCTGCTTCTCATACCCATAAATTCTGTCCTGAAACTCCCATCCTCATGCCATCTCTTTTCAAATTCATCCGGTGGAAGGAATGATGTGGATGAATGCGGCCTTATGAGTTTCTGTGTCAGGTGATTCTCCCTCAATACGATCCTGAATTCCATGGCGATGAATGATGACCCGTTATCCCCTGGTGTGAAGGGTTCTGCAATTGAATCTTTCCTGAGTTTGTCTATAGCCGCCTGCGCGTCCAGTGATACCGAATCGGCATCCAATGTTGTGAGAAGAGAAGAGTGAACAATGTACCTGGAATACTCATCTATGAATATTATGAGGTAGAAGAACCTTCCCTGTATTTTTATATACATAATGTCTGTCTGCCATCTTTCGTTTGGTGTCTTTGCATGATCCGACCTGGTGGATTCCCACACCGGATGCTTCCATGGCGTTATCAGATCGTGCTTCTTCAGTATATTATATACAGTTGAAGGGGAGAAATATGCAATATCCTCATCCATCAGGGTATAGGCGATCTCCCTGAAGGACAATGCCGAGTTCCGGTGCTTGAATCCCAATACAGTCCATTCCTCATCTCCTCCGGAGAAGGGATTGAACCTTCCATCCAGTAGGGGCGAGAAAACCATCCGAGGATAGCACCATGACTTTGGTATCCCGAGTATTCCCAGAACCTGAGTTATGGAATATCCTGCCCTTTCCACTGCATTCGTTACTGTTCTGTGGATGTCATAGAACATGGATTTCATGTCTTTCCCCTCCTCTGCAAGCGTTCTTCAATCTTTTTTTGGATCTCCAGATTCTCCTGTGTGATCTCTGCAATCTCGTCCTTGAGCCTGAATATTTCAAGATCCTTTTCTGCCGTTATCTGACTCTCATCTCTCTTTCTCCCCCTGTTCTCAAATATCTCATGCGCACTGTTTGTAAGCTGATCCTTCCAGTAGTAGAATCTTGCAGTCCCGATATTATATTTCCTGCAGAGATCCGCAACTGAGATAGTTCCGTTCATGCCTTCCATCACGATTTTCAACTTTTCTTCAGCGTTATACACTTCCTTCTCTGACATATATATAGGTAGGAACATATATTTTCACTTTTAATTTCTCATTTTGTCCAGAATTGCTTGACACATTTCAACCAGTATTCTTCATTTTCAGTGGGATTCTATACCAAGATCATTTCCGGTTATTTCACGACGGATGATCATTCCATTGGAGAGCTGTCGATGTTTCCGGACACAATGGCACAGACCGCAAATATGTGCCCGCAGATTGATGCAGTGGTCGGAGGCGCATTATATTCCAATAGAAGGATCTGCTCCATCACTGAAGAGTATGGGGTAACACCGTATTTCTTACCTAAAACGAATGCGACGTTCCGTGCCAAAGGGGTAGAATCATGGAAGACAATGTTCTATGATTTCGTTGACAATACCCAGGAATGGCTGGTGGAATATCACATGCTATCAATATCAGAATCTGTCAATTCAACGTTGAAGGGGAAGAGACCCGTAAAGGTAAGAAAGAAGCTTCCCTTAAGAAAGAATACAGAGGAGATACTGAAGATCAACATGCACAACCTCAGGCAGTACGGCTACTTGAGGCATACAGACCCGGATATGATTAAGGAGTACAGGGAACTGTACCTCAAATAATATCGTCCCAAAGCCGTGTAGATCGTAAGATTTAAATGTCTATTCGTGGCAGGCCTAACTCAATATCAAAAAAATAGTTTATAGTTACTTCAGCTATTACGGCATGTGAGAATCCTATGGCTGGCACATCGTGATCCGCTGAATCCAAGAGCCGGCGGTGCAGAGAAAACAATAAACGAAGTTTGTATAAGGCTTGCGAAAAAAGGCCATAAAATCATTCTGTTAACTGGGGGCTGGAAAGGCTGTAAGTCCATAGAAAATTTCCAAGGAATTGAAATTCATCGCTTTGGCGAAAACCTTGCCCCACATCTGGTAGCTCCTATTTTTCTATTGAAATACCATTTTGATCTGGTTGTGAATGACCTCGGACATGCAGTGCCCTGGTTTTCCTCGACTATTCTAAATAAACACAATATCGCATTCTTTCGCCATCTTCATGCTAGGTCTCTTCCTGGGCAGGTCAAACCAATAATAGCTAAATTCATAACAGCCATTGAAAAATGCTACTTTATCCTGTACCACGATACAATTTTCGTTACTGAATCAAGCACTTCGAAGAGTGATCTAATAAAATTGGGCATAAGTGATAATAAAATAGTCATGAATTCACCTGGTGTTGATTCTAATCTCTTCAAACCTGTTGCCAAGACAAAATTTTCCACAATTGTATATTTTGGAGGTATGAGAAGATACAAAAGACCTCAGGTTAGCATATTATTGCTGAAAAGGATCATTGATAGATTTGGTGACATCAGACTCATTATCATCGGTTCCGGCCCGGAAGAAGGAACTCTAAAAAAATTGTCCACGAAACTTGGCTTACAGGAATCAATTTCTTTTAAGGGAAGAGTTTCTACCGAGGAACTTTCAGGCATAGTAGCCTCTTCATGGTTAAATGTCCACACCTCCATTACAGAGGGTTGGGGATACTCTATACTCGAGGCTTCAGCCGCAGGAACACCTACGGTTGCATACGAAGTGCCTGGAGTCAGGGATGCCATAGTAAACGGAATCAATGGAATAAAAGTTGACGATGGTAACCTGGATGCACTAACTGATGCAGCGCTTTCCATACTAAGAAATCCAGAAAAATGGTGGTCTTCATCTGTAAGGTTGGCAAAGAAATATTCATGGGATAAGACGGCGGAGTTATGGGATAACTTGTTTGACAGAGTCACAAGAAAATCAAAATAGTTACTTTCTGGTATCAAAAGTGAAATTCTAATGTAATTTTTTATATACTTAGATATGAAGCCATTTATAACCGGTATCTCCAGTCATGTCGGTATTTCATCTCAACCCTGATAGAAAGAGAGAAACCTGAAGAACTCTACCACCTAGCTGCACAAAGTTTTCTTGGCTGTATTTCCGGAATACTTTGTCCACATACGATGCGAACATCGTGGGCACGCTGAACGTTTGCAATGCAATAAAGGATTCATCGCCCGATACAAGGATGTACTTTGCCGCCACCTCGGAACTGTTAGGGCAGCCCAAAGAAATGCCGCAGAACGAGATGACGCCGTTCTTCCCCCGCAGCCCCCCCTAGCGGTATCAAAGCTTGCTGGCATATGGACGGTTAGGACGTACAGGGAGACGTACAAGTTGTACATGGCCAACGGCATACTGTTCAACCATGAATCCGAGGTAGGGGGTCCGGAATTTGTGACCAGGAAGATATCCATGGCCGTGGCAAGGATCGCAAATGGGTATAAAGAGCCTGTCATACTTGGGAACCTGAGCGCCGTTAAGGACTGGGGTTACGCAAGGGATTATGTGGATGGTATGTGGAAGATGCTCCAGCAGGACTATCCTGATGATTTTGTGCTGGGCACCAATGAATCGCACACGGTCAGGGAGTTCGTCGAGGCCGCTTTCAGGACAATAGGGAAGAGCATAACATGGAAGGGCAGCGGGGTTAATGAAGTCGGATTATCAGAGGACGGGAAAACCCTAGTGAAGGTCAGCAGGGAATTTTCCGGCCGCTGGAATCGGACAACTACAGTGGAGATTATTCGAAAGCCAAGAAGAAGATCGGGTGGGAGCCCGAGACAAAGTTTGGCGAACTTGTAAAATAATGGTGGAGAGTGACTTGAAGAATATTGATAAATAGATGACAATCTTGAACAAATTTAGACTGAGTCCTCTTTTAGGTTATTTGAGTTATTTTCAATTCAGCATTAGTTTACTTCGATATCCATGAACTTTTATATCGTACAACATATGTTGATGTTAAGTTCACGAATAATTAAAACTCCTACCCTATGCCCATCTAAACTTAGCGTAGTAAAGTTTCTTGAGTGACTCGGGAATATATTTAGCCATTCTGGAATGAGCAACACTGAATGCAATCAGTGAAATGCCCATGCCTATGGCGAGAAGCGTCGGCTCAAATGAGCTTCCGTCAGCGTGCCGGTATTCAACACTTGTTTCAGTGATTCTGGCACCCTGTTTGCTGGCATAGTAAAGCAGGGCAACATCGTAGAAAGCATTCGTCACTGATACCTTTCTGATCGGTTTCACCAGAAACTCCGTACGAAATATCTTGTATCCACTCTGTGTGTCAGCTACGTTCAAATTAAGCAAGCCACGCAGAAGCAGATTGAATCCCCTGCTTAAAATCCTTCTGGACACTGGAATAAGGTTATCCCTGTTACCGTATCTTGAAAGTATTATCACATCATTGTCTCTCAACAGCGAAATTTCTTTGAGAACAGCTGATAATGGAACGCTGTTGTCTGCATCCATCAGGATAGTATACTCAGAGCTCACGGGAAGCGCACGTCTTATGGCTCCGCCCTTTCCGCTCCTTCCGCTTGACTTGTTTATCTCAACAAACTTATACTTCCTCGCATATTCCTTCACAATCTTTTCTGTGCCGTCGTTTCCGTCAATGCACACCTTGACATCCCATGGAAGACGGTTAGACCATATGAAATCAGTTATCTCTTCAAGGGTTGGATCTATCCTCTTCTCTTCATTGTAGGCAGGTATTATGATGGAAAAAGTTCTCATCAATAGCGGATTTGTCTGGCCTTCCCGAACCAGTTCCTGCTCCGTGGTCTGATTAAGCATAAATAAGTAGGATGTTATATACATATCTCATTTAAAACTTTCCGAAACCTGCATGGGCGAAACCTGTATTGGTATTTTATAAGTGTTAGAAACTCTCATCGTCAGATAGAGGATGATCAACCCTGACAGATAGTTACAGCATAACGGCCTCTTTCTATTCGATGATCCTAAATCAGCAAACGTAAATATTGACAGATAACTCCTTTGAGACA
>JAKAUD010000116.1 GCA_021827885.1 Thermoplasmata archaeon
AGGAATGATGGCATGCCGGGCGGCATGTGCCACTCACATGCCAGCCACTCGGAAGCCACAATACCAATAGAAAATGATGGGAAATGGCATGTTGTGATGCCGAAGTCCTATTATTATATACACATGATTCAAACGGCGATCCTAGGTCGATTTTTTTGTCGACTTAAATACCGGAGGTTGAAATAATGAAGACAGAGGACGAAAAATACAGTATAAAACCGAGAAAGAAGTATGTGAGACAGGTAAGAGCATAATTGTGGAACCTCTGGATCCGGATGATTTGAAACTGAAACTAGGTAAGGCGAAGATGAAAAAAGAAAGGAGGATTCTGAAAAATCTTATTTATTCATAGATTCTATCCATCCATTGGGAGAGAATGAGTCAAAGTCAGATCAGGAAATCAGCATAATTGAAATCCTGCAGAAACTTGTACCTGAAGAGAGAATCAGACTTCTGGACGGAGAAAACCCTGAAGCTGCATCTAGGATGTCCCTCAGTCTCAACTTTTGGCTAGCAGTATCACAGCTCATGATTGCGGACATTTCTATTTTCTTTACCCTCGCCGCCACGTCGTTTGATTCTTCACTGGCAATTTTCAATGACATCATTTTATTTTTAGTGATCTTCACTCTAATCTTTGGATTGCTGCTCTTTGGTCTCACACGGTGGTACGGCAGAAGAATCTCTAAAAATTTGTCTTCTCTTTTTCATGAGTTCACAGCGAGCAAATGTCTGACGTGTAATAGTGACTCATCCTATTCCCTTGATGAGAGAAAGGCATTGTTTCACAAGATCGAAGATCCCCGACACCACATTGATTTTCTGAAAATAGAAGTGAGGGTTTCCAGGGTTTATAGGCACGTAGAACTCTTTAGTTTCATTGATCTGATTTTTATCATTTTCCTTTCACTTCTTTTTCTGCTTTACCTGAGAATATATTTTCCCCAATTAGCATTTCTTTCTCTTGTTACACTGGCACTAATACCGGTTATCGGTCTCACAAGGTTGGCCATTAGGGCGCTGATGAAGAGCAACTACGTTCTCATAGAGGTCAGGGAAGACCGTTCTGTTCTGAAATCAAAGTCAACGATATTCTTCAAATTAATGCCAAATCTGGTTAATAAGAAATTCCTTAAGAGACAGAAACTGAATTTGGAAAGGTTCCCTGCTATTATTGAAGGTAACAATATCAAAGCGTGGCTGGTCAGCAATTTTGATGAGAACTTCTTTGGTAAGGTATCTGTTGTGCCATACAGCAAAATCCACCCGGGTTTATATAGTATCTTCTTCTAAGAACCCTTCCATCAAACTAATCAATAAGGAAGCTTCATTACAATCTTGCCAGACGGTAGCGTAGTATAAACCTCGTATCCTTCATTCATGTATTTCTCTTTCTCCCTTTCGGACACTCTAATCAATCGCCGAACTTTTAGCATCTAAGAGAACTCAGTTCTCATCCTAGAGGGCTTGAGTGCTTACGATCTTGGTCTTCGATGTATCCGTTATTATGATCGGATTGTGAACGATTCGGCAAATGACGTTATGTAACATGACAAGGGGTTCACGGTTAACAGAGTCAACGTTAACCATCTGTTCAGATGGAAGGCATGATTATGGCCACACTTTTGGATCATAACGTGGAGAACGTGGGAATAGATACATCAGAGTTCATGGGAAGGGTTAGATAATAAAATGGGTTGAGGGGAATATAAACCGGAATATAGGACGACTTTATGAAACCAGTAGATAAATTTGGAAAACCGATTTATCCTGGCGTATTCCAAACGCTTCAAAGAATCGGGATATCATTGGAACAGTTGGGCTTCAATGAAAGTGCGAGAAAACCGAACTTATTTCTCAGGAAAGACAGTTGTGGAACCGTGTTTGCCGACATGAGGGGCACAAAAGAGATACCTATATGGGGTGAGATCTGTCCACTAATTTATATTACGCTTAACCAAGAATTTCCTGCCTGGCAAATAGCAAGGATAAGAAAAAATGTTTCGCGTGAGTTGTCACTAGCAGGCGTACCGTACCGCTTTTCGTTCTACGATGGGTGTGAACCCGATGACATTTCCTATCCTGAAATACACCACAAGGAAACTTTTCAAGATGACCTTTTCGAGTTCTTTTACAATATCTATAATGAGCTTCCGGATGGTTATTGTCGCATGTGCAGGAAAGACATAATGGATGACCTTTATTTCTGTTCAAAGGAGCATGAGACTGCCATAGCGGAGGATAGTTTTTCTACGATTGTTGCTGGCTCCCCGAAATGTGAAATTTGCGGTGCCGTGAAATTACAACCTCTCCTTGAAAAATTCAAAGAATATCTGGATAGAAACAAAATAATCTACGTGTCTTCTCTGAATGAACACCACACATGCTATTATCCCGAGATAACCATGACAATATGCGATAGCTGCCATTCAAAGATCCACAATGGCAATGATCCAAATCTAACTAAGCACAGGCCACCAGAAGGTGACTCTAAAAAATTCTACATGAAACAGAAAAGACGTGATAAACTGGAGGGAAAATATTCTAAACTTGACCAGAAGGCGAGGAACATTGGCGCTTCAATGTATTTTATAGGATTGGATTCTTATCGTTATGGTGCCAAAGTCCTAAGAAAATACCATGAGTCACACCCCGATGCCACGGAATATATGCGCTGTAAGAAATGTGATTTTGAATTTGACCCACATTATCGAACACCATGCCCAAAGTGCCGCGAGTTTTTTCGCTGAATTTAGAGCCAGAGTCTGTTGGCTGCCAACGGTTGAAGCACATGGGAGGATGCCTGATTAAACCATGGTGACGTAAATGTCTCGTGAAAAAGACTGATGTGTTATTATGCTATGTAGCCCGCAAGAAAGCGCTTAAAACAAATTACAAGAAGCCTGAATAAAATTAAATGTCATAATCGAGACCATCCTGAATGCAGTGCTCCTTTCTTCGATATGTTCAGGACATTCCACAGCCCTCACAGTACAGGCCTGCTTTAACCCATTTGAATTTTGGCAAATTTCGGTCGAGCACATATATCCCCCCTGAGATAGTACTCTTTGCGGTTCGAGCAGACCTGATATGTTTTCCCTGTGGATCCCCTTGCCTTGCTGCCTTCTTTTCCCAACTCTCAGCTGTGGTCTTGGTTGCATATTCCTGTATTTGTGTACTCCTAGACTCAAAAAGACATCATGATATTGTGGCCACAACTGTTAACTTCTATCCTAAAATTAATATTCTTCGTACGATCAGCGTCTGTTATGCAAGAAGATGAAATCGTTGATATATACAGACACTTTCTGACGTTCCTCTGTGGGAAAAAAGATTACATTGCCCCGCTCCAGCTTACAGGTCGACTTGAAGATTATCTTGTTCACGAGTTTATAATTTATGCATTCAATGAGACACATGGCGAGCTTTTAGGGTTAACCAACCTTGGCAAGAAAGGAGAGCAGAAGTATGACATTGCCTTTCTTAGGAATAACTCAGGAGATGAAAAAGAAATAGCATATGCATTTGAAGTCAAATACATAAGGAATGCTCACAGAATTTATGAAAAGGAAGAAGCGGGCGACGAAATAACTTCAACTCTGAAGAGCCTCTCAAAACAACTCGAAGGTGTTATTGGAGAAAATCACGGAGAATACCCGGTGTGTCAGAAGGCAGTTGGGACTAAGGTTTATGGGTTGGTCTTTGCCTCCTGCAGGAAGCCGGACGAGAAGAAAATGCAGGAGAAGGAGGATTTCTATAACAAAAAGATACTAGGGAAAGCCAAAGGTAAGGGATTCTCCAGCTTTATTTCTAATGATGGAGAGCCTACTTTCGATAAAGTATATGATGATATAGAAGTAAAGGCAGTTGGGTTGAAGTACTATCTAACACTCAGGGCCGGGCTGTGGCATAGACATATCTGATCGATAAAAGTGCACCACTTTGTTTCATTGGTCCAGAGCGTGCGGTAATTAATGTAACATTTCGATAGTTTGGTGTTAACTTCTATGCCAAAACTTAACGCCCTTTATATATCAAAGAGGAGGATGTGTACACAGATCACCCGCAATGAGAGGCAAAACCGTTAAGTTTTGCCAGTATCTAAACATGATCATTGAGAGCCATAGTGAGATCTTCCGAGAAGTTTGAGGACAGGACCCTCATGCCTGTGGAGTTTGAGAAATTGAGGGATGCCATGGATGTGGATACCAGGAAGATATGCACCGCACTCCTGCTGACGGGCATGAGGTATGCGGAGCTCTGCAGGTTCAGGGAGAATCCTGACAGGCTCGACGGGAAGTTTGTATACCTGCCAAGAGGATCCATGCTCAAGGTCAAGGCAAAGCAGAGGGAGAGAGCAATAAGGTTGAGCTATATGGGCAAGACACTTGTACCCGAATTGTTTCAGGCGTCATATCGATTGCCGGAACTCCCTGCCCCGGACATGAAGATGAGAAGGTTATCGAAAAGGATCCTCGAGGGATCTCCGGCTAACAATAAGACATTCAGGAAGACCTGGGAATCCTGGTTGGTGTTTTATTATCCGGATAAGTCTTTGCAGATCGCATTGTCGCAGGGGCATACCACCACAACGCAGATGAGCATTACCTTAACATACCGTTTGATGACGAGGACAGGATGGAAATGAGGAAATGGGTTGAGGGGTGGATATGAAAAGAGAGGGCATAATCTCAAAAAAACACAAGACTGGCATAAAAGAAGAAGCAATGAGCGTACTACCTGAAATTAAGAAATTGGCTTCTGACGTGTTAACAGAAGATGAACTCACCGAAGCTGATGAAACATCAGAAAAGGAGAGGAAACTCGCAGTAGAAAAACTCAAAACTCTTGTAGGTAAAGTGCCTAAGAGACCTCTTTACTATCTAAATATGGAATTAGACTTCCTCCCGCATTGGACGAGAGACTCAGTTAAATATTCAGGCGATTATTTGGACATACTGGTGAAACATTTGGTATTCTATACCACTAACGACCATAAAGATAGAAATTTACCTATGGGTCCTGCGTTACAAAAAGTGAAAAAATATGGGCATAATTTAGATGATCAGTTAATCAGTGATCTTATTGAATATAACAGCATATTTTACGTACCCGCAAAGCATAATTTTAGTCTTCCAGAAGGTCGTAAAGACCACAGGTTTAGCTCTAAAGAAGTTGTGCTTACAGTGTTTGTAGCGATGAAACTTGGAAAAGCGATAATGGATATCACACGTTGCGAACCTCAATTAAACTGTCATGTTCTATGAAAACCTGTTGCACCTATCCAAGACTTCATGAACGATTCTGCGGATAAGTAGAACAAATTCTAGAATGAGTATTATGGTTACGCAACTACTCACCTTTATGCACAATTATTCAACCTCGAGTTTAAGACCTTGTCTAGTGTCATGGATCAGATACCCGTGTTTTATGGGCTGAAAGGGTTCTTAAAGTTGACAGGAATTTTCGACCGGGGTTTTATATACTTTTGGCAGGTATTCCGGGAGTAGGTTTAGTTGACAGGAAGGAAATGGGTTGAGGGGTGGGTATGAGAAACGCAGACGTTAAAGCGCTTCCTGGGCACTTTCAAACATCACAGAATCCGTACTAGGGATCTTCCTCTGTTCACTCAATCCGGAACAACTGTCGATCAAACCGATTAGCAGTGCAGGAACCTTTGGAAAGCAATTCAGACACATTCTGGACATTGAGAGATGTTACGTCGAGTCAATAGTCAATGGCTCACTCAACTTTCTTAGGCCATATATCGACTGCAGTAAGGCCTCGAAATATCTGGGTGATGGTTTTGAGTATGCATCGACCGTTCAGATACTCTCGTGGCTAACGGACCACGAAATACTGCACGATGGGGAGCTTGCACTCTATGTTAGGGCTGTGAAAATAAAGTTTCCGAACAGTTGGATGGTGTGGGGACTAGAATAGTGTGTAGAGGCGTCCGAAAAACCTGCCTTTCAATTTTGAAGGGTTTATTTATATATTCCCTACCCATGATTTTACTGTCCAAAAAAGATTTCTTTGTTGGACACTCGTATTCGATTCAGGGAGGGCGCTTTGAAGTGGATTGTCTACTCCTCTTTTGCTTCTACACCCATCCTGAATCCAATGTCAAAGTTCTTGATGAATTCTGCTTCTTCCCTGGTCAATGAAATTGCCTCTGCGATAAGATCATCTATTTCCGAGATAATGGAGAGGGATTTCTTCGGTATGATCTCCTTTATCTTAATCGCATAACCACCTTTTCTTACGTTGGTTTTTGTGTTACTATTTGTGTCAAAATCTTTCATCAATTCCAGTGACTTGGCGGAAATTTTTTCAGCCAACTCTTCAGGAATGGTTTCCAGATCAATTGGTATTGACATAACAGTCTCTGATAATAGGTCCCTTCCATCCGAGTATATTACAAACCACCAGTAGGTGAGGGAACTATTCAGTACAGCCGCGACCATCGGCGCGATATTTTCTGGAAATTCTAATGATTTATAATGGTCGGTGATTTTAGTTTCATATGGTTTTCCGTCAAGTATTATTTTACCTGTCGGTCCTTCCCGTTTGAAATCTTTGTAATACTCCACCCTGGGAACGTATTCATCAAAATGAGCATGTATCCAGTATTGGGGTGCATTATGGTACCATACTTTCCTTCCACCATTGGCCTGAAAAGTTCCCAGTGTCTTCCCGGAAGCTTGTGACCTGATTTTCTGCAGGATGCTGAGCTCAATCTGGCTTCCCAGCTTCGGGATGAGCTCAGTCCCGCTGTCAAGATGATAGGTTGTTGTCCTGAGATCATCGAAAAGGGCCGGCCTGTCCCTGGAATACCACCTGTGGTATTTGCTTGTAGCCACACGGTTTACTCCGTTTCCCCTCCTTGTGATCACTATGGTCGATCTGCAGTGCTCTATCCCTGAAAATATCTTTCCCGGTCTATCATCGAAATCATAGTATGATACCTCGCCGGACTTCGAATGTATCACAGCTCTTATGCTGGCCATTCTGTCCGTTGAAACAAGGGAAATGGGCACTATGAAGCCAAATCTGCCATTTTCCTTCAGGATCTTGAGAGACCTCTCAATAAAATAGGCATGGGTGTTCCCGGAATCCCTTGACGCATAGAATGCAGGGACCCTTTCCCTCCCTCTCTTGCCCATGCTCTTTATAATTTGCAGATCGATACTGTCATAATCCCTGTCCTCAATGTATGGGGGGTTTCCTATGACCACGTCAAAACCTCCGTTCCTCACGACATTGTGGAAATCAATTGGCCAGTGAAGAGCATGTCTGTCCCTGAGATCAGATGGGCTGATATCGATATCCCCATTTATGGTCGCAACCTTGACATAGTTAAGATAGTCGTGATCCATCAGGTTGTATAGCGTCCTTCTTATGTCTACCATCAAGCCCCTGACACTCAGGGCCACCTCTCCCGAGAGCCCCCTGTAGATATTTATGAGTCTCTCGTAGGCATCCGTAACATTGCTCCTCTTTGCACTTCTTATGAGTTCCCAGATGCCACTGACGTCCTGTCCGGTGATTCGGGAGATCTGGTACATAGGCGTGTCCACATCATCGAGCTCAAGATCCAGCTTTTCTAGGGGGACGTTCACCGGTTCGTCATAGATGCCGATGAGTGAGTTGCCCCTGACAATGTTGAAATCTATGTTCGGCAGCGTCTTCATTTGCTCTGAACTGTCCCTCCTTATTTCCCCTATGAGGGAAAGCCATAACCTTAGTCTTGTTATCTCTGCGCCATTTGGGTCTATCTCAACCCCGTAGATATTATAGGCAAGGATCTTCTGCTTTATGTCGTAGAGTGAGAATTCCTGGCCAAGGGCTATGAAGATTGATGCTATGACTCTTGTCAGATCATTTAGGGTCGCACTGAGGAAGTGCCCTGAACCACAGGCAGGATCTATTATCCTGATGGAGTCCATCCTTGTAACAACAGACATCGCCGTTTTCCTGTCTATCCTGCCCTCATTTATTCCCCTTATGAATTCGCCCAGGCTCTTGACATTCCTCAATGCCTGATCATGACGCTCGGACATGCCCTCGCGAATTATCTCGTCAATCTTCGTGTCCAGGGTGTTCCTGAGTATGAACTTGACCACATCATCGGGTGTGTAATAGGCTCCCAGCGACTTCTGCTTGTTCTCCGACACGGAGATGTCGTTGATTGTCTTCTCGAATATGTAACCCAGGATCTCGGGTTTGATCACTGCGGCGTCACTAACACCTATGCTGTACTTCCCCAGAAGGTCGAATATTATTATCTTGAGGGCATCATTATCAATATCGTACTTCTCCTCATCTGGCAGCACTGTCCTGAAAAGACCACCGTTGAGGTATGGCAGAGGGCCAAGTATGAAATCTGATCTTACCCTGGGATTCCGGTCCCTGGGGTTCTTGTTGAAGACCTCAAAGAAAAGCACCTTCAAAATGGCCTTGTAGAAGCTGTCATAGTATGTTCCGTTCTCATACTGTGTATAGAGACCCTGGAGAAGCTGCTTGTTCACAAGTTCCTTGTCCTCAATGAATGAGATGAACATGAGCCTGTTCATGGTGACGACGGAGAACAATGCCCTTTCGGATCTGCCTACACTGGTTGGCGGTCTCACAGAATCTATGAGGCTTATCTCCCTGGTGGGTTGTCTGTCCTCATCCACACCGAAGACATATCTCACATACTTCCCGTAAAATTCCTCAGTTATGTCTTCCTTTTTCTCTGTTGTTTCCAGTATGTGCCCCATGAGAAAATCTGGGATTCTTGAGGAGGCTAAATTCAGGAACTCAGAACACAGATCCACAATTGGGTCCTCTATCCTGGAACCTGTGGAAACGGCCTTGAAAATATCGTGAAGGTATACCGTGAGAACATCCACGATCATAGCGCTTTCTTCATCGAATCTCACTAGATTCCATATTAGTCCGTCAGATGCTATCCCATATTCAGTTTCTGACGCCTTGGAGATCAACCACTGCTGCACCTGCCCCCTCCCCTTTCTCTCCTGGTAAAGCGGAGTGTTGATGGGTTCAACCTCCACATAAAGCTTGACGGTGGAACTTCTAGGTGCGGTGATGGTGAAATCAGGTATTCTTCTGCCGGAGGGAGTCCGGAGGGTTGTTTCGCCGATCATTGAATAACCCAGGAAATCGAGCAGCGGTCTCACCACCCTTTCTATGGTGAATGTCTCGGGTTTCTGCTCAATAGCCAGGTCCATGGAGGTGAAATGCTCACCATGAAAAAGGACGTCGATAAACTTTTCTGGATCTTTGTAGGCCGATTTAATATCCTCATAGATGCGTGATATCTTCTGAACCAGGGATTCGATTTCAGACAAGCTTGGTCTGGAGATGCTTATCTCAGGATTGCCGGGCATTACATGTGAAATCATATAGCTGATAATATTTTTTGGATTACCCTGTGAAAATCTTAAATGCAAACTATCCATATGATGTGCATGGCCACTGGCTGTCCCTTATGCAGATCTGCAGATACAAGATTAATGAAGGAGTGGATATATGGTCCTTACTACGTGATGAGGTTCCATTGCAACGGTTGTACTGAGGATTTCAATACTTATTCCAGGGATGGTGTTGAGGCTTTCACGATCCCCAGTAGGAGCCATGAATAATCCATAGTCTGGTCTTGTGCTGAAACGGTTCCTTAAAGGTTTCCATCTCTTTTCTCGTTTTGCATGGCAATAGGATGGCTACTATATCTTACTTGATGTGTTAACGCACGATGAAAGCTAAAGGTACACTTGTGGGCGCTGAAGAAGTTGCACCCTGGACAATGAGAAGCGAGAAATACGATAAGGGCTGGAACGACCGCAAGTTCCAGGACTTCAGCATCATTGAGGAAGCGCTAAGGCAGAGCACGAACTTCACCGAGTTCTTGCGGATACTCAGGGAGAAGATCACGGAACTGGACAGGAACATGGGACAGTGGCAGGGGGCACTGCTTCAGTTCCCCGACTCTAGATCGGGAGATACTGCTCTACACTGGTTCTTTCGGTGCATAATCACAGGGATAACTATTTGAACTAATATGGAATAATATTGTGAGGGAAATAAATGCCGGCAGATAAATCTACACTTACGGCTGTTGTGATTGTGACAGTCTTCTTAATTTCTTTCATCTCCATCGGCGCGTATCAAGAGTACACGGCTAACAAGCAATCGACTCTATCGGATGGGCCTCAGGTTATCCTGCCAGCAGGCTACGAGACTAATTTCTCCCTTAATGGGAGCGGGTGGGAGATTGGTAACCTATATCCGTTCAATGTAAGCGTGCCCTCCCTCCTCTCAGGCAATTGGACTTCAAACACTTTGATGAAGGTTTTTTTGACAACAGAGGCCCAATATCTTGCCAAGAATTACAGCTTCGTAAATGATTTGTCATGGACCAGCTCCGGATCCTTTAATGTCACACTGCAGCCAGGTGAATACTACCTCAATTTCAATAGTAATGGCAATCTGGTTGTTCACAATGGCGAGTTCACCATCACAAGCGACATGAAGCTGACACCAAAATAACCCTTCTATTTTTTTTGAATGTCTGTATGTACTGCCAAGGTAAGTGCAGCTTGAGGAAAAGATCGGACAAGCTTCGTGTCAAAGAAGAAGATATTGTTGGGTTTTATGAGAAAGACGGGAAAATTGTTTTAAGCAAGATGAAATAACACCAGCCCGGCATTTATCTGGCTCATATAGCTTTCCCGGACTCTTCAGTCATCCAGATCGGGTGGCATTCCATTGCCGTTGCTTTCCCATTCAATTGCGAACCTCACGGTCTCCGGGGCACCTGCCACCATCACCCTCGAAAACTGAATGCA
>JAKAUD010000235.1 GCA_021827885.1 Thermoplasmata archaeon
CTGTATGCTGCAGCGCTTGATTTAAGAAAATTGTACAGGAAACTTTCCACTTGCGCAAGATTCCTTTCACTGCTTTCAGATCTGAACATTGTCCTGCTCAATGCATCTGAAATATATTTGCGGTTAATTCTTTCAATAGCCGAAAGATCTGACATGGCATCTATGCCGGCCTGAGTTATATGGTATGTGGAATTGGATCCATATATGAAATTGGAATGCCTGCAGAAACTGTCCAGGAAAGTCAGTGTTTCCTCATTGATTGAAAGTATTGAGGTTAGTTTGTCTGTTGTGCGCCTCTTTCCATGCAGTTCAAGATAGTACGATGCTATGAGGAAGTTTCTGACACTTATTACTAGAGAATAATCTTCATCCTTTGCTCTGGGGACATTTATGTTGGTTATTGGCCTGAGTCCTGAAAGTTTTTCCATTGACAGGAGTAACATCAGCTCATCAGGCACGACGTAGGCCATGTCAGTGCCATAATTGTGAGACCGTGCAGTTAAAAGAAGGAAACTGGATAAGAAATGCCCCAGAAGATTTCCATTTGCAGAATCGTGTCTGGCATGTCTGTCATTCCTGCCCCTGGCGATGCTGTCATCTCTTTCCTGATGGGCATCCATAAGCTGCAGTATCTCCCCAGAGGATACAACACCATAAAGATCCACAATCTGATCGTAAATCCTTCTGGCTTCAGGTTGCAACTGGGAAAGAATATGATCAAACTCATTGATTACATATGAATATACTGCCCCTTTCAGGAAAACGTCGCTGGTGGACTGTAGGGATGTGAATTTCACCGAATCCAGGAACTCTTTGAGTCTGACCTTTCCAGTATCCATCAGTGCATTGTCCAGCGTTAACTGTGAGGAAAGCTTCATTGAGGATCGGGGGATAAATCTGTACTCCGCCGGTACAACAATATATTCTTCCAAATCCACCGAAATCCTGAACAGCAGGCAGGCATCAATGGCATCATTCAGCGCCCTGGCATAAGACGCTTCCTGAAACTTCTTCCTGAAAGTGGTCAGTTGCATTGGTATGATATATGATGAAACAACATTGCAGATGTACCTGACAGAATAATCCATTATCCGGATATTGCCAAATGGGTCCCCGCTGGATACTATGTATCTTGCCAGAGAATGCGGATCCATTTCACGCTGCCCCCTGTCGGCGATGACTGACTGTTGCTTGAAGCGTTTCAGGATTCTTCTGTAGTAGGCAATGTCATCAGAGTGAATCTTTTCAAGTATCTGGGACAGAGTCATTACCCTGAGTGCCTTATCATTCATTCTCTTACCCCAAATTTCCCGAGGTTGTGCATCGTTCCGTTCGTCATACACCACTGAAGTGGCTCAAACCATGGATGTAGTTGATATTTCTTATGAGGCATCCACAAAACGTTCTCAAACATCTTTTTCACTCACCCTGACGCTGGATATCAGGTCCTCTTGATTTATTATGGTGTACCCATAACCACGTTCAGTGAGAAAGAGTTGCCTTCTCATGGAATATTCCTGATCAAGGGTGTCAGAGGTGACAATGGTGTAGAAGTATGCCTGGGTATCCCTTGACTTTGGCCTAAGTATTCTCCCAAGCCTCTGTGCCTCCTCCTGTCTGGAACCGAATGTTCCCGAGACCTGAATCGCAACATTTGCGTCAGGCAGATCAATGGCATAGTTTGCCACCTTGGACACCACCAGCATATTTATGTTTCCTTTCCGGAACTGTGAATACAGTTCTTCCCTCATACTGTTCTTAGTTTTTCCAGTGATTACGGGTACACCAAGCATATCAGCAATTTTCTGCAGCTGGTCAATATAATCCCCTATTATCAGCACGGAATCGTCCGGGGAGAGCCTCTGAAGAATTGATTTCAACGCATTTATCTTCACGGGATTTTCCGCAGCGATTCTGTACTTAAGCCTCTGTGGTGCAACGGCATACTGCATCATGTACTGCTCATTTGGGAATTTCACCCTGACCTCACTGCACACAGCAGTGGCAATCCACCCATCCCTTTCAAGGTCCTTCCAGGGGGCATCGAACTTCTTGGGCCCTATAAGTGAAAAAACATCGTCCTCCTTGCCATCCTCTCTGATGAGAGTTGCGGTGAGTCCGAGCCGTTTCTTCGCCTGAATTTCCGAAGTGATCCTGAAAACCGGTGCCGGCAGCAGGTGAACCTCATCATATACGATAAGGCCCCAATTCCTGGCCATGAACACATTGAGATGCGGGTAGATCTTGGTAATATCACCTTCGGAAAGCTCGTCGAAATCGCCGGAATCCTCAATGTCCAGGAACTTTGCAGCTGATTTCACCGTCGAATGAGTCAGTATCTGGTATGTTGTCACTGTTATGGGCTGTATCTCTTTGCTGTCGCCAGTGTATTCGCCAATCATAAGTGGATCTACTGATGATTTGTCGGTGATCTCCCTGATCCATTGCCTCACTGCTACCGTACCGGTGGTTATTATGAGCGTATTCTCCCGTATTCTTTCCATCGCTCCCATTCCAACAACGGTCTTGCCTGCTCCGCTGGGGAGCACAATGACACCACTCCTGCTGCCATCTCCTCCGGATAAGAATGATTCAATGGCTTCTCTCTGGTATGAACGAAGGCTGAACGGTTCTCCGGTGCTGGTCCTATCTGCAAGTGAAAAGTCAAGGGGATCCCCTGGTTGAAATCCAACCAGATCTTCCACAGGATATGACACCTTTATCAGTGCCTGTTTCAGACGGCCCCTGAAAATTGATTTAACCCGGATTGCATTTGTCCCTTCCCACCCATCCAGGAAATTCTGGATGGCTTTTCTGTTTGCTATCTCCTGTAACACTATACGATCATCAGAAATGAGATAGATATATTCTGGATCAAAATTTGTAATTCTGTCAGGAGGCATCTTAACAAGCTTAACCCTTCCGTATCTCCGGTACCAGTCCTGAATATTGTGCAATATATTTCCCGGGACTTCATACTTGGAATTTGCTGACAGGGTGTCAATCATTTCGTCAAGGGATATGCCGGTGGATGCAGCATTCCATACCGCAAGAGGCGTTATCCTGTAAGTGTGAATATGTTCAGGGGACTTAATAAGTTCAGCAAACCTGCTGATCTTGTCCCTGCATGATCTGTCAGGATCAGATTCAACCTCAAGAAATATTGTTCCATCGCCCTGGACAACAAGAGGTTTCGATGTATTTGGATTCATTATGCACCTGATTTTGTGATTGAATTCATGAACGTATAAAAATCATATGATCAAGCTGTTTTGCCGATTTGATTGATTTCAATTTCTCAATATGGAGCCAACCACTTTCCGATGTATGATTTCACTTCATCAAAGTCAGGCAGTTCCCCAAGAATCATTGGCTTCAATTCTTTAGAGTAAATCTTGTTTCTTGACTCCAGTTTGTGCATAAACTTTGAGGAGTCGAAGTTAAGGTCATGATAAGCAAGCTTTCTGTTCACCAGTTCAATGTCAAATCTGATATTTTTCCCACGAATCAAATAATAGAGGTCAAAGATATCCCTGCATTTTTCCCGGGTGAGTATAGCCCTTACCTTTTCTGCTCCAACCTCATCTAGATTCATTCCAGACAAAATTTTCACTGGAATATCATACTGTGGAAAGTCTGTTTTCAATGATAGACCTGGAAGAACAACTTTCTCCCTTCCACTGACCTCAACATAGATAACACATCTGTCTTTATCGCTGGAGTGCAGTGGGCCATCGATCATGTATCTTACTGACAGACCAAGTTCACTGTCCTTGAGATTTTTCATCTCATTTTCATATCCATACAAATTCATGGATCTGGAAACAAATTTCGCAAAATTTTTCCTGAGGGGGCTTTAGCAGTAAAATCAAGGTCCTCAGAAAACCTGTTCAATCCGTGAAATAACCACAAATAGGTTCCACCCTTAAAGACGAGAGGGTAGTCAGAAA
Organism: Thermoplasmata archaeon; assembly: GCA_021827885.1. Next base: position 3,951 of record JAKAUD010000235.1, read on the forward strand.
TAATTGTGAGAATAAGGCTCTGCAGGTAATGTTCCTCCTGCTGCCATGGCCTCATTCCAGAGAGCCTAGCTATTTCTTTTATTTTGCTTGCGTCTATCATTCCACAACCTCAAGCAACTTATGTTTTCCCTTGCCAGAGAATTTCCCGAGAAACGATTCAAATTCACGCATTTTCCTGTTGCCTATATACGAACGCAGGTCTTCCAGCGAGAAATAATTAAGGTAAAATCCATCCAACAGCGCTTTTTCAACGGTGGCGACGAAGCAGTAGCTACCTCCTATGGTGTGACGTTCATAGCCAAACATGAGTCCGGGGGGAATCTTATGGTATTCAAGTCCCAAACCATCTAGCTTTATGGAATTAACTGGAGTCACTGACTGAATCCTGCGTGGAACCTGCTGCGTTATATTATGGAACAACAGTGCAGAGGATAGCGATATGTATGAAGGTTCAACAAGTTGCGATGCTATTACAAAGTCATTATCTATGAATGAGATCTTTCCCCGAACCAAACGTTTTGCGAAACCATTTTTCCAGAGCCTCGTCAGGTATACAGAAGCAGTGGTGTAATCCTTGCCAATTAGATTAGACAGCTGTGATGTATTATAAACGGCCCTATCAGAACTTAAGGCCATTTCCCTAATCTTGTACAGTGTAAGTTCCTTCATTATCGTCATTCAGGCTTTACAATATTGTTAATAACGAATGACAATATAAACTTCACCAAGGTTGAGGCGGATTATTCTAAACTTATAAGGTGAGGAATCTGAATTTTGTGGTGCGAAATACCATTTTTCTAACTCTATCAGTACCATAAAATTGATTGCAAGTTCTTATTGTTAATTCTACTTATTAAATTATGATTTTATTATACTTGTTGAAAATAAAAAAATGAGTAATTAAAAAGAGATTATGGGACAGAGGTGATGAATATCTCAGTTGACAGATAGAATGTTGCAGAGATCATTCCATTGTCATTAGCAGTGTTCGCCAACCCAATGAAGACATGATAGGAAACATTTCCTGCTGAGCTACCAGGGGCAATTATACCGGAAGGCATTGGAGTAACATTATAGTAAAATCCTGGAGCGCCATTAACTCCCGTCAATTCCTGACCGTAAACGAAATCGCTTGCCGATACATTGTATGTAGCGTATCCACCACCAGACAGCCCACTACCGCTCACTGATGTTGCTTCGGAAAGCATTATTGGTACTGTGCCTGTATAGTTTAATGACAGATTAAATTCTACCCAGGAACCTGGCGAGAAATTATCCGCTGAGAGCTGGATTTCGGTTGTCGTTGTAGTAGGTGTTCCATATGCGGGATCTATGGGGTGTGCACTTCCATACAGGTAGTATCCCGTAAAATTCTGGCTGAAATCTATATTGCCGGCCGTTGATGTTACAGTGGTGCTTGCTCCACCAGTGAAAGCTGAGAATGCCAGTGCTCCTGACATTACAACCAAAACTGGAACCATCACCATTACTAACAATTTCTTGTTCATTTGGTTTTCACCAAAATAACATGTTTTGTAACGTATATGAGACAAATGAAGTTTGATTATGAAAGGAAAATATGTACTAAGAATACAGAAATGGACTAAGAATTATTCATAATATGATAACGGCCTTAAGCACATATAATAATATCATATGGAAAGGTGTTGCATGAGGTTTACAGGTTTCCGCCCCATTATGGTGAAAGGAGCAGCGAGGTCCTAGATCATCTCATAGGAAAAATCCCAAGGTAATTATCCATACTGCCATAGGCTCACATTTCCATATTTTTATAGTTCCTGACTGCTTCATCTGCAGATTGCAGATCAAATTCCTCGGGATCGTATTCACCAAGCCATTCTACTGTGGATTCGTGTTCCGGATCGGCGGGATCTGATACAACTCTCAACACATCCTGATATCCATACGCCCCGCCACAGTCTTCTGGTGGGCCATTTCTCTTTCCCCCTATGCAGGATGGTAAATTCTTGTTCTTATTGTAAGGGAGAATTTTCTGTATCGTTATGCTATGCTCCCAGTTATCGCCATAATCGTATGTGTACGAAAATCTCGAACCCTCCCTTAAAGCCAGTTGTGCTAGCTTTGTTTTCCGGGAATCAATGTCATCAGGAAACTCATCATCCATCAGGTCTGGATTTGCATAATGCGCATTTCCAATGTCAAATTCATAGAGATGATAGTTATACCATCCAAATGCAGCCTGTATGATTAGATGCAGGTCATGAAGTGTCGTTGACGATCCTACAAGGAGCTTTCTCCATATTGGAGGGGAAATTCCTTTGATTGCAACACGAAGCTGGTAAACATCATTGATCCCTTCTCCTGAATTGTTTTTCAGACTTACTCTGCCATTCAGTCTTTTATTGTCAGGAGCAGAGTTATCCTTATCCTTCGCCTTCTCATATGATTTCACCAGAGCTTCTTCCAGAAGTTCTGTGAGATCCGTCTTTTCAAGTATATGATAAAAAAGCTCCTTTCTAAACTGATTTGCAAAATTAACGTAAATCTTCTTTCCAACAAGTTTCAGGGAACATAGTGTTGTTGTTACTCTAACAGGTTTGTCTTTTCTACTATCAAAAAACTGTATTTCGATGGGATTGCTGTCCATTCCGTCGGCTGATTGGGTTACTGTTATGTCCATTCCCATGTACTTAAACCTGAAATCGTTTTCTTCAAGATGCTTCAGGAATGCCATGAGCCGCATAATAGTTACGAAATCATTCAATTTCGCGGAAAAAGGCTTTGATGAAAGCGTATTCACAACGGGTTTTCCGGCATGAAGTAAATTCTTTCCTCCAGGAATATTCAAGTTACGTAGGAATTCAAGCCTCTTCTCAAGGGTTTTGTTGGTTTTAAGCAGATATTCATTAATGATCCTCTGTAGAATAGTAGCGGTGAAGAAATCTGTATCAACTTCCACCACTTTGTTGTATCTCTTTTCTTTGTTATTTCTTATGAATTCGACAACAGGCGCCGGCAGCGAGCCACCCAGCTCCGCGGGTGTTAGACCTTCCTTGTTGACAGGGACTAGAAAATTAAAGTATTGCACTGCGACATTCAAGGCTCCTTCTACGTCGTGAGTTATATCAAACTCTTCATCAGGCATCATTATCTGAAAATCTACTCCTCTGGTAGGCGCCATCTCTATAACCCTAGATACCTCAAGATGCTTGTTAGTATATTAATTTCACTGAAAATGCTTAGAGTCGCTTAAGGACTACCCAAATGCCATTGAATCTAGAAAGTTGTTTTACACTTATCGAAGTTACTTTCAGTTATAGACTTTTCGTGACCTTTAGATGGTCAGTATAAGTTGTTTTTCCTATCTTTCGGAAGTGGCTTCCAGTTTTCGCTGCTGCGGGGAGAGTATCTACAGGCTCTAATTTTCCTCTGCTGGAGAGCACTCTGTCCCTTATGTTAGACCATCTGGCCTTACGGATACAGGCACACATTAAGCTATGTGCAATCTGACTACTTTCACTTCTGTCTTGGAGCGAATTCAAATATTATGTGTTTGCTATACAAACATGTTAGTTTTCATACTCTTTATTTAGAAAGGGAATCCACAATTAAAAGAGACGAGAAAACAAAGTCATCGAACTTAATGTGGGCAGGAACTTTACAATCATTACGTTCTAATGTTAATCGAAACTTCTTGGCAAGATATTGGTTGAAAGGATCGGAACCACACTATAATGGACACAGAACCAATGAAATTCAGATTATTCAATGGGGTATATCACACTCGAACTTACACGAAAGTGTGATGAGCCAAAAAATTAGTAGCTGATGGTTCAGGTCCTTTTGTCATAATATTTAACATTTAAGGAAAAAGTATTTTATACAAAACCTTTGTAATCTTCTCATGGCAAATGATGAAAGAAACGAAGTAAATGAAATCATAGCCAGGGCCAATAGAATACCTGTCTGGTCTTTGCCCACAGCATTTCTTGCAATAATCGGCCTGGGTTATTTTTTCACTTTTTACGATATTTCGGACATAGGTTTAGCGATGCCAACCATTGCTACACAGTTTCATATAGGGGCCTCCACAAGCCTGTTCATAGCATTGTCCGTGGGACTGATAGGTTATGGAATTGGTTCATACATTATAGGCAGCACAGCCGATGTGTTTGGCCGTTATAGATCCATGATATTGACCATGGGACTCACTGCTCTTGGTTCATTTGGAGATGCTATTTCTGTTAACGTGCCTGAGTTGACCATATTCAGGTTTATTACCGGTCTCGGTCTTGGCGCGGACCTGAATCTTGTGTCAACGTACATAAGTGAGTTTGCTCCTCCGTCTGTAAGGGGAAAGATAACAGTCTACACCTTCCTGGTAGGAATCCTGGGACAGGCAGTCACGCCTTTCATTGGGTTGAGTCTTGTTCCTGTTTTCTACAGTGGATGGCGCTGGTTATTTGGAATAGGAGCAATAATTGCCGTGATCGCACTAGTACTGAGATTTGAGCTGCCCGAATCTCCCAGATGGCTTGCAACAAGAGGAAAGAACCTGGAAAAGGCAAAGAAAGTTCTTGAAATGATGGAAGCCAATGCCATAAAGAAAGTTGGAAAACTCCCTGAACCGGATATCTCTTCCGTTGTGGTTGAAGAGCAGAAATTCCCGACGCTGTATCTGTTCAAAAGGCCATACTCTTCCCGGCTGGCACTCCTGATTTTTGTCTGGTTCTTCTGGTATATTGGAAATTATGCTTTCCTTGGGGATGCTGCAACTCTCCTCTCTGCGGCAGGTTTCTCCGTAGCTAAATCCATACTTTACATTGCTATAGGTGCAATTGGATATCCTGTTGGAGCTCTGGCAATGCTGTATACAGCGGATAAGATAGAGAGGAAGTACATAATATTCATTGACACTGTTGTCTGGTTCATAGGGCTGCTGTTGTTTGCAACAATGAACCATATAGCTTTGTTTGCTGGATCATTCCTGGCTTCCATGGCACTTGGAATGTACCTTCAGGTGGCATATACCTTCACGGCTGAAAACTATCCAACCAGGGCAAGGAGTTCCGGTTTCGCTCTGACTGATGGCATAGGCCATGTAGGAGGAGCATTTGGAGCTATCATACTACCTATAATTGTGACAGCATTCTCCTTTGCAGTGGGCTTCAGTTTCATTGCAGTAACTGGGTTGATTGCAGGTATACTTGTACTGGTTGCTGGTGCGAAAACAACCGGGCAGACCCTGGAGGCTGTTTCCGCGTGAAACCTGTGTAGGATCGCGGATATTTATTTTTAGTTCCAACCTTTTTTCCATATATACATTCAGTATTTTCTCTGAGTGCATTTTTAGTTCAGAACGGGCACAATAGGAATACAATACGCTGACGGGTTAATTTCTAATCTGAATTAGTAGCACCGGACCTGTTGAGAAAACCAAGTGGGAACATTGAACTTCATTAAGCCATCAGATTCTCTCAATGCCAAATGAAATGCCAAGCTCACTGACCAGCAGAATCAGGCATAATCCATTATCTGCAATGATCCGTATAGCTACATCATTGTACGAGTCCAATGTTCCCTGGAATGTTTCTGTTATTTCAAATATCATTCCATTATCTCGTTTGCATGGGAAAGAAAAAGCTCTTTCAGAGCTATTTTCCAAGGGAAATATACGAAGTTGCGATCCTTTGCCAATATTGGACATAAGCGATAAGAAAAAATCTCCGTTCATGGAAACTAGCCCATTTGCACTACATTCTTCAGTTCATTTATGTCCACTTTCAAACAGTAGTATTTGTCGGTTCTTATATAAACATAAGTTCCGTCAAAATCCTCCAGAACTCCCTGAAATGGTTCAGAAAGCTCAATTGGCATACCTTCTGTTCCATAGCATGATGCTGCGTACGCAGTGAAAATATCGCCATAGGCAGTACTCATGGGATACACTGCTATTTTCGCACCCTTCGGTATTCTTCGTACTCGCAGTACAATTTCCTTCTCCATGTGGACGTGCTTTCGAAATCTATATTTAATGATATTATACGTGCACAGTGCACGCACGATAACTTTATATTGATTATTCAATGCCGAAAGCATAATATTGTTCTATTTCTTCTAAGAATGCCGAATAATTACCACATAAAATTAAATCAACAATATTATCAATATGTCGGATAACTGAAGATATTTATGACGCAAATTGACTATACTTCACCACCTCTAAACGAAAAAAATTAGGATAAAAATAGCATTGTCTGCAGCAGATGCTGATTCAAATGTTCAAAGCCCTGAAAAGAAACACGTAGCCTATGAGAGAGACGGAATTAATTACAAGAAGCACCGAAGCCAGCCATGCTCCATATCTCAAAGAAAGGAAATAGTATATGATTACTGCTATGAAAGAATCCGACATAAGTATAGCGCTGAGAGCCATTATATTCCCCAGTGCCTTTGATTTCATGCTCATGTAGCTCTTTATATAAGCTACCATGACAAAAGCAAAAACACCCATGGCCACAACCAGAACCACAATATTTGCAATCCATAAAGGTCCCAAATCAGTTTCCCCCTTCTACTTTACCAGCCTTCCTGATTATATCCGTGAATATCTCAATATTCTTTTCAACCGATAGCCCGGGGAAGTATGTCTTGCCATAGCCGTCTCCCATGACTGTGATCAGGTCATTTTCCAGCAGCACCTTCAGATGGTGATCAATGGTCCGGTAATTCACATTCAGTTCACCACATAACTGGTTCGCATTTTTCGGCTTTTCTATCAAAGACAGCATTATTCTTGTTCTCATGAATCCTCCTCTTGTGGATACGAACAGCCACCATATGAGTCTCTTGAATGAAGTTTCGAAATCAGTGGAAGTCAATTTTCATTAGAAAAGG
>JAKAUD010000017.1 GCA_021827885.1 Thermoplasmata archaeon
TGAGCCGCATGTAACTGTATTACATAGAAGTATATTAATGTATGTACGGTATACCGTACCAACCAAACATGGAATTTATCCTGAAAAATAGCCAGTTTCACAAATTCATAGCCAGAAAGTCAAGTTTATACATAATTCATAGGGAGAGAACATAATATATTGGCGTGGAGAAATCGACAATGATATTGTTCATCAATCTGTTATTGGTCGCTGAAGTGCCAATCCACAACGCTTATATCATGATTTATCCTAACCGATTGGCTATGATGTCAGCCTTGAACGCTGCGAAGCTGATGACATCTGTTAGGGTGTAAGCATGATAGATGTCATCATAGAGACAGCCGTTCAGGTAGTTGGAGTTTTAGTTTTAGCTCCGCTGGTTCAAGGGATATACGAAAACCTCAAGGCCAAGACCGAGTCAAGGAAGGGTCCCAGGATATTACAGCCCTATTATGATCTTTATAAATATTTGATTAAGGAGAGAAACACAACATCCCAGGGTGGAGGCATTTATCGCATTGCTCCATATCTTGTTTTCTCAATCTTGTTCACCATATCGTTTGTGATTCCAGTTGTGATCCCTGAACCCACCGATTTTGCTCCCATGGTCGATTTTCTTGGAGGGGCTATGCTGTTTTCACTGGCTTCAATAATATTAATCCTCGCGGCAATTGATTCCGGCAGCAACTTTTCTGCTCTTGGAGCAAGCAGATCTGCCACATTTTCTGCTCTGGCAGAGCCTACACTCATACTAGTCTTTTTTGCGGTGGCTATACAAACAGGGACAAACAATCCGTATATCGCCAATGAATCAATTGCATCCAGCACCACGGTATATCTTTCCCTGACTCACATACTTTCCATGATAGCATTCTTTATGATTTTCCTCTTTGAGACCGGAAAATTGCCACTTGAAAGCTCAGGCATGTCTGAAATGGGTATGATCGACGAGGGCAGGATCTTTGAATACGGCGGCAGGGACCTCTTCCTAATCAAGGAATCGTCATGGATAAAACAATACCTGCTGGGTTCCGTTTTGTTGAACGTTTTCCTCTTCCCGTGGTTCCTGCAAAATTCATTAATAGGAGCATTTGAAGACATTCCCATCATGATTGGAAAATGGCTGGTACTGATCCTTATTGTCATTTTTATAGAGCAGAGCCTCGCAAAAGTGAGATTGTTCAAGATAGCTGATTATCTTGCGGTATCATTCACGCTATCGATATTTTCCGTGGTGATTTTCGTTCTGGGGGGTTTGGCATGACCAGCAGCGAGATCCTGAACGTTATTGCGGTAAGCCTTCTTTTCACCGGCATTTGGGCACAGATAGGAACCTATGTAATGGCAAAAATCCACGTTATAATAATACAATCCTTCCTCCTCTCGTCGTATGCAATATTGCTTGGAATATTATCCCATTCATTTGATCTGATCCTCCTAGGAATACTCACGGCGGGATTGAGGGGAATCCTGACCGGGTATATCCTCTATAAGAAACTGCCAATAAGGAGGAACCTTTTCAGGGAACTCTCTATCGGAATACCGTCCATTACGATATTCAGCGTTGTGTTGTTAGTCATCTCCCTTGCAATTTACCATGAGGTGTTTTTCCCGTATACTGGCAGTAATATTGGTGGCATAGGATTTGCAATGATGATTCAGGGAATGCTCTTGATTGCTTCGAGGAAGAACAAGATCTCGCAATTCACAGGATATATTGAGGAGGAGAACGCCATTATCCTGCTGAGCCTCGGCATAATCGCCCTCCCCCTCATCGTGGAGATAAGCGTTCTGCTTGATGTCCTCGCACTTGTTATCGTATCTGCCGTCCTGATCTCACAATCGCTTGAAACTGAGAACCTTCCGGAGATGATTGGATGATTTTCTTCAATGAATATTTCCTGTATTTCCTGCTTTTCGTCCCGCTGGTTGCATCCCTTGCATATTTTACATCAACTTTTAAGATAATCAGCATAATTGCATCAATAATCACTGCTGCGAGTGGCATAATATTATTATTAATGCCTCTGGGCGTATATGGCCCATTCTTCATAAACGATCTCAATCGGTATCTCGTATTCACCGTTACATTTGTCTATGTATTTTCATCTGTATTTGCATCCGGATACCATAAGAAGCTTGGGGAATCGAAGAACCTTCGCCTCCATTATTCCCTCATAAACCTGTTTGTGTTCACAATGCTGTTCACCCTCATAGTGGATAACTTTGGCCTTATGTGGATCGGGCTTGAGGCAACAACAGCTTCATCAGCATTGCTTCTCATCGTTGAACGTGGAAGGCAGGAGTTGGAGGCCGCATGGAGATACGTGATTCTTGTATCATCGGGGCTTTCAATTGCACTCATTGCGATAATCCTCATTTTCAATGTTTATCATCATTTAACAATCACTGATATAATATTCAAGGGAGGCTACAACCCGCTTCTTGCGATTGCTGGTGTGGCGGCATTAATAGGTTTCGGCACAAAGATTGGTATTTTCCCTATGCATACATGGCTACCGGATGCCCATTCGCAGGCACCATCAGAAATAAGCGCCATGTTTTCAGGAATCCTCCTTCCGGTGGCCGTGTACTGCTTATACGAATTCTATCTGGTAACTGCTGTTGTGCCTATTCAGGGCATATTCATGTTTTTCATATTCGCATCCTTAATTTTTGTAGCGCTGGTGATGCCTTCGCAAACGCAAACCAAGAGGATGTTTGCATATTCAACCATGGAGAACATGTCAATAGCGCTTCTTGGCCTTATCACCGGGGGCATCGGTTTTCTTGGTGCAATACTTATTCTTATATCACATGCATTTGCTAAATCAGGCGCGTTCTATTCATCTGGCAATATCCTCGAAATCTATGGCACAAGGAATATTAACATGATTAGGGGAATGAAGAACCGTATGCCATATACATCATCAACACTTCTTCTCTCATCGCTGGCTGTAACAGGTGCCCCCCCATTTGCAACATTTATCGGCGAGTTCTTCATAATATACCAGCTGATTGCCCTTGGCCAGATTTTCGCCGTGGTTATCCTCGTCATAACACTTCTTATCATCTCATTGTCAGTTGTTTATAAGGTATCCATGATGATATTTGACGGAAATGAAAATGTCCAGAAGAGGGAACCTGACTTATCCCAACTTGTTGTCACCGGAATGTCTGTTGTTTTATGCCTGAGTATCACGTTCTTGTATCTTGGAGGATTGATTGCATGATTGCGGGCGATGTTATTGACGGCTATTTCAGGAATGACAGAGGGCATTTCGTGATTTCCAGAAATTCTGATGAGCCCAGATTGGCTGGCATTGAGGAAATCCGGAACCTGGAACAGTTTGATGCCCTGAATCATAAATATAATCATGAGACGGAGGGAGAAAACATCATGATTTTCGATTATGGACCGAGCATGGGTGGGGTAATAGAATCCGTCCTCTTTCGTATTTATACCAACGGTGAACGCATACTTTCAATGAGTGCCGTTCCAGACTTCAAGGAAAGGGCAATAAATATCACCGGGCTGGATCTGGATAAAGCACTCATGAAGATGGAACGGTTTAACGGTTTCCACAGCGCGGCATATTCAACGATGTTTTGCAGGACAGCGGAGCAAATACTGCACATCGACGTTCCAGAGAAAGTGAAATCTGTCAGGATTGCGATGATGGAGCTTGAGAGAATAGCATCGCACCTGTTCGTAATTTCCAGGCTATGCGAGGCTGCTTCACAAAATATAGCCACATACCAGTTGCAGGCTCTCAGGGAGAGAGTGTTGAGAATGATATCCAGAACCTTTTCACACCGTTATTTCTTCGGCGTTAACAGGATAGGCGGGATCGGCAGGGATATCAAACTGGATCCAGTAAGAAAAGAATTGCCATCAATAATTGCCGAATTTGAGGAGATTCTGTCATTACTTTCATCGTCCCGTATTTTCATAGACCGGCTGCAGAAGACCTGCGACATCTCAAAACCATGGTTGTGCGGACCGGCTTTGAGAGGTTCAGGGAATGATTATGATTCCAGGAGAAACGATCCCTATTACGAAGGCATCAAATTCAAGATTGTTTCCGAAAACGGGTCTGACTCTCTTTCCCGTTTTCTTACAAGGGCATTTGAGATTTCAGAATCGGGAGGTATAATAAATCACGTTATTGAGAACATTGGTGAAGTGCATTCATCAATGGAAAAAGGGAGCAGGGATTCCGGGAAAGCGCTTGGACGGGTTGAGACTCCGTCAGGTGACTGTCCCTTGTATCTTGAAATTGAGGGAAAGCGGGTCAATTTCTCATATATGAGGCCGCCTGCGATACTAAACTTGGAAGGGTTCCTGAGGGGAATATCAGGGAATGTAAAGACCGATTTTCCATTTGCATACGAAAGCTTTGGCATATGGATTAGTGAAATGAGCGTGATATCATGAGCAGGTGGATATTAAGGGGAATGAGGAAAGGCATTATCACCAGCAGTTTTCCAAGGAAAGGGCCGGAGGTTATCAGTCCCTGGTCCACGCTTCCAGTGCACAAGGATGGTGTCTTCAAGGATTGTCCCAATGATGCTATCAGGGAAGGCAATGTGGATCTAAGAAGGTGTATATCATGCGGAAGGTGCAGTGATAATTTCTCACCCTCCCTTAACGAGCACAATGTGATTGTCAACAGGCAGGAGAAGGCCCTATCAAACTCGATTAAAATTTATGTGGTCGATGCAGGAAGCTGCGGTGCATGCAATTCTGAGATTCACGCCCTCGGCAATCCATTCTACGATTTCAACAGGCTGGGGATATTCTTTGTAAACACTCCCAAGCAGGCAGACGCTCTATTCGTGATAGGTGTAATTGGAGGAAAAATGGAGGAAATAGTAAGGCAGGCTTATGACGTGATGGCTGAGCCAAAGCTTGTTTTCTCTATAGGTGCATGTCCGGCATCGGGAAATATTCTTGGAAACTCCCTAGAAGGGATTCTCCAGGCGGACGTTATCGTTGGAGGATGCCCGCCTGATCCATTCATGATCATCGATGCGATATTGAGTGCAAGAGGTGCAAGATGATGATAATTCAGTTAATATTAGCCCTGCTATTCATTCCTGCATTTACTGCAATCATAAGCAGGAGATTTTCCTATGCGTCAAGCGCTGCCGTTTCGTTCGTGATTGTTGCGATATCGATTCTTTGTCTGCTGGGAACGATTCACATTGGGAACATTGCTCTTGGATACCTCACCTTCTCCATTGGAAAACTGTCTGCCTCATTCCTCCTGATACTTGGGTTGGTGGAATTATTCGACAGCATATTTTCCCTGTATTACCAAAAAACAAACAGATACATCGCCTTTGCCTATTCTCTTTCAATTTACTCCATGATGGGGGTGGTGATGTCATCAAACTACCTCACATTCATCCTGTTCTGGGAAGGAATGAGTATTTTCGGGTATCTTGTGATTGCATACAAAACATCATCACAATCGTTCCCGCCATTTGTGTTCCTTGCCTTCGGGGAGCTGTCAACACTATTTCTTGCGGTATCATTTGCTGGGATTTACTTCTATACAGGAACGCTTAGCCTCATCTCAATGAATATCAGCCCATACATTCTCTTCATTGCACTGATCGGATTCATGATGAAGATGGGTATCATACCGCTTCAGATGGTAGAATGGCTTCCTATAGCCCACGGTGAAGCACCAACAAACGGTTCCATAATATTCAGTGCTGCAATGACAACCGTTGCCATATACGCAACTCTCCGGATAGTGATGCTGGAGGCAGTTCCATATGCATCGGTCGGGATAACCCTCATGATAATAGGGGCATTTTCCCTCCTTATGGCTTCCATTTATGCAGTATCCTCGGAGAACAGCAAGATGCTGCCCGCCTACAGCACCATAGAAAACTGTGGGGCAATGCTCATCCTCATAGGACTTTATATCGTCAATATCTACTACGGCAATTTCGAACTTGCGGCATTCACAATTCTTGCAGTCCTCATATATGCCACCGTCCACGCACTGGCAAAAGCAAGCATGTTCATTGCAACCGCCGTATCGGAAAGGAAAGATCTCAACAATCTGCTTGGAAGGAACATTAAGGGATTTCCAAGATTTGCATTCGCCGTTTCGGCAATATCCCTAATGGGAATAATTCCCCTTGGAGGCGGCATTGGGGAGTGGATGATGCTGGAATCACTTTTCATAACATCAACAGAGCCCCAGATATATATTTCTCTTGTTTCAATATTGGCAGGGAGCCTTGCGGCACTTGGAGCTGGAATGTCAATAATTGCGTTCACAAAATACTTTTCATTCATGTCAAGGAGAAGGGTTGAATCGACGGAGGGCACGAACGTGAAGGTTCCGCTGTCAATCTCCGGACCTTCTGTCCTGCTTATAGGTGCTATTGCCCCAATAATGCTTATCTTATTTTATCCTGTGGTTTCTGGCTTGCTTGGCGGTGTGGGCATACCATTCCTCGGTGCACTCAAGGGGATACCCCAGGGCTTTCTCATAGTTTCCCCAGGTTCATTGGGATATTTTGGTTTTATATCGCCAACATTTGACATGATCTTCATTTCCCTTCCGCTGGCGGTAACATACATTATGTTCAGGGGGAAGGAAAGACAAGTGAATGTCTGGAATGGCGGACTTCCCATGGGTAACCAGTTCTCGTCATTTGCATATTCAAATTCCATAAGGCTGATCATGAAGAAGGTTTATTTCACCAGGGAAGAAAGGATCAATGGAATTTACAGTGAAAGAACCTTTGACATATTCTGGGTCGTGATTTCTGACATCGCATCACTATACACCAAATTTTCGAGGTATTTCGCAAGGAAATTCATGAACGGAAATATAAACAGCTACATGGCATATACCATACTTGCACTTCTACTTGCATTTATATCACTCCTCTTCTTCTACAGCTGAATGTCCCCGAAATTACGGTATATTTTGCCAGGTAATTCGGTTTTTACAACTAAATGAGCGAGAAAGCCACTGAGATTGCGATGTGGATGAATTGAGAAACGATTATATCGTTTTATGAAATTTGAAATCAGAAGGTAATCCATCGGATAAGTCCTGAAAAATGGCATGATGGCGATTTCTTCTATGAAATCCTCTGTAAGAGGTTGGGAACGCCTCTGTGTTCCGACCAGACATAACATGGATAAAGGCATATCTCGATTGCAGTTGACAACGTAGACAGGGATGAGTATGAATGTAAATATAATCATATTTTAATAATGACATTCCGCCAACAGATCAAGATTGTTTTGTTTGCACCTTCATTACCTAATATTTACCTTCCTTCCTAACAACACTCCGAACTGCCATGGTAATTTCTTTTTGATTAGTGTACTATTACAATATCTGTCACGATAGATTTATAATGGGGGGGGGAGATTCAGGAATCGTGAAAATCAAAAACAAATTTATAGGAATAACAGCGATCCTAATAGTGATCCTGTTTATTGGAATGTCAACACAATCTGCAGCAGCACCAATTACTTCGCAGCAATCGGTATCTTCAAATTCTATATCAATAAGAGATTCACACTCACGGAACCTTGTTAATGAGGGTTATTCTGCTCCTTTAACTCATATGATTGGGCAGTATTTCAACGAATCATCATTTTTAGGTAGCAACATAAACAGAACAAATAGTTTTAATGAGATTTTAAAAAATTTACATATTAACACACAATCTAAAAAAATGATGCAGTATTTTAAAAATGAAAATGTAAATCTATCTCTATTAAGGGTAGGTAGCAGCTATAATCAGAAAACTGGAAATGAAAACCTTTACATATATTCAGAACCATCATCATTCTCTTTGATGAATAGGAATGATTACCATTACTTGCAGAAATATAAAAACATATTAGGTTTTGAAATCAGCAATAAAGGAAGAAGCATAGTACAAATGAATAATCAGGTTAGTTTGGGAATAACTAACATTACAACTAATGCTGAAAATAATGCGAATTTGACTAGTAGTTCAAACATACAAACTGCTCAGTCAAGTCAAATGAGTCACAATTGGGACGGATATAGCAATTACAATTCTATAAATTGCATTTCCAGTGCTAGCGCTGAAATTAGTGCTCCTGGATGTTCTATTCCATCTTGGTACTCACCTTGTATAGTTGCACCATGTATTGGGGTCTCTTCATGGGTAGGAATTTCAGGATCAGCGGGAGGTACTAACTGTCTTGCGCAAACTGGATATTGTTGGCAAGGGGGAGAACACCATCCAAGGGCATTTATGAAATATATCAAACCCAAGCCACTTGCTTGTTTCCGGGACAGACAAGCAGCAATGAAATACAGAATGGGAATACTATAATCGCAAAAGTACAGCACGAAACAAATGGCTTTTATTTTTGCGTTAAAGATACTTCCAATAACAAACTATGGTCAACAACAGATACAGCAAAATCATTTACTCCTCACTATGTTAATTATATTGTAGAAGCTCCATCAAGTAGTTTTATAAAACAAATAGGAAAATTTTCTTCTATCGAATTTAGCAATATGCAATATAACAATTTCAATTTTGTAACTTATATTTATGATGCTCCCAGTTATCAGTATTTCTATCTCTCGCAAGATTATGATGTACAAAATATAGAAAACAATATGAATGCAAACGCACAAACATGGAATGCAAATTATGTGAACAGCGATTATAATTTTTACGATGTTAATGGAGTAGAATGCGCCGGAGGCGGCTGTATAGCAATTGGCTCATTAATTCTAACAATTCATGGATACCGACCAATTCAAGAGATAAAAACTGGAACAAGAGTGTATGAATTCAATTACACATCAGACAAACCGGTTTTAGGAACCCTACTATATAAAAACTCTACTGTGGTCAATGAAACTTTGTCCATAAATCACGGACTGCTGAGAGTTACTCTAACAAATCAGCCAATATATATCGTTAATTCAACATTTCAAGGTTGGGTTATAAACCCTGATACCTTAAGAATTGGAGATTATATGTTTAATCCAGTAACAAACTCTCTGGTAAAAATAAATAGTCTGAAAGTTATCCGCGATCATTTGAAAGTATTCGATGTAATCACAAGCCTGTTCAATAATTTCATAGATCACGGGATTCTTTTAGATAGGAAGATATGTGATTATGGGGTATGTCCATGACACCTCATCTGGATTATTTGATAGTAAAGTAGTAAAACTAATGAGTCAGGATTTAAAATGCATAAAATAGGAATTTTCGAGGCAAATAAAAAGATGGTCACTTTTGTGATCATTTTCATATTTATTTCAACTTTATGTATTTCATATGAATTACCCGGAAATGCATTATATAAGAAGAGTGAGGTTAATTTGGTCTCTTCCCATCCACATTTTTTGGGATATTATCAGGTAGAGGTCTACCTTTATGCGTATAATCAATATGGGATACCAATATCTGGGTTGCACATTTCCAATTCTCGATTAGGGGTTAATGGAATTACAAAAAGTGATGGCTGTCTAAACGCAACTTTCGTGCATGGGGAAGCTGCTGGCACTGGAGAACTATCTTGTTATAATCATGACTTTGTATACTACACGATTGAGGGTCAAAAGCATTTCACTTCATATTCGATTGCATCTTGTTCTGGGTATGGTTCCTATTTTACTACTTTTGTTCACTCTCAAACTAATTATCTTGATAAAGATATAATGTTTCATTTCTTCTCAAAGACCTCAAAATCTAAGCCAATGATTAGTCTTTATTGCACTCAAAACAGCACGACTATTCCAGACGGTTTCCAGTTAAACACTAAACAGATAGGTTGTTACAGTAAATTTACCAACCTATTGATTCCTACAAGTAGTTACTTGAAAAATGACAGCAACTATGAGTTTTCAATAATTGGAACAACACCTTATCGATTAACATTATCAAAAAGTCAAGTCACAAACATGACAGATCAACAGTCCAATCTTCCATATGTTATATCAAGTGATCTTTTCCAAATTGTTTTCATTTCATCGATCATTGCAATCACATGTCTATTTTACACTGGAATATTTTATTCATCTCTTGATGAAAGTTATAAGAAGAAGAATATCTCACCACTTAGAGCCGTTTCAAGAACATATTTCAAGTCACTCTTAAAATCATTGATAATAATACTTTCATCAATAGGTATAGTCGAAGGCATACTGATTATAACATCAATAATATTGAAACAGATACCAGATTACACCTTCTTTATCTCTCTGATAATATCTTCAATTTATCTATCCGGTTTCTCGTTACTGTTCTTTCTGGTTATAGATTCCTTCAAAGAACAGAAAGTTTCAATAAATAGGATAAGAAATTTATCTATTCTTTCCATATCAATTTGGATAGTTCTCTTCAGCATTCTGGATATTTTACTTATAGGTAACTCAAACAATCTATCATCGCCATATTTCATGACAAATACAATTTTCACAGACATGCAGTTTCTAAACCCATTTGGTTACTCCATTTCAATCATTGAACTCTTCAACCATGTAATGCTTATACCTTTGGGTTCAGCAGGATCATTTTCCTCACACAATTTAACTGCAATCTATGTAACTGTGGGTGCTATAATCTGGATATTGTCATTTATCATAATCTATAGAAAGATCAAGATTGATGAATATTCTAATTAATAAAATATGTAGGGTGAATTTCTAGCAGGATGATCTGAGCCCCTTAATTTTGGACAGATATTCTGTCTTCCAATGAGACATTTTCTTTCAACCTCCTTTTCTTCTCAATCCTGTTCTTCATTCTTCTCTCCTCCC
>JAKAUD010000001.1 GCA_021827885.1 Thermoplasmata archaeon
TTAGCTTTCAAACATACCGTTCACTCTTGTAAAATAAGCAAAAGCCTTTTTTCTTGACTCGCAATTGAATCAAAATCACTCACTCCATAGTTATTAAAAAATGGAATATGGAATCAGCACAATTTAAGGCTTCCTTTACATTTTCAAAACTCATATTAATTGATGGTGTGCCGTCAATTAAGGAATTTACTTCGTGATCTGAAATTTCAATCGTATTTGGATTCAACAAATAGTGATCAGAAAATACTCGGAAGGTAAAAAGCAGAACATATTCCATAGAAAGATTGTTTCTTATAATATATCTGCTGAATTCTTTATGTGAAAATCTGTCACCATTTATACCTCCTCCTCTCTTATGGAGTTTGTTATAATATATCTCAGACCAATAGTTAAAGAGTGAAAAGTATAATGTACTAAAAATTCTCCTCATCTCTACCTCAGACATTGATTCGTCAATGTTCGAATATTCATTTACTAAATTTGATAGCTCGCTTAAAATTTTCTTCGGGTTTAAAAGACTCATCACTCAAATCCTTTCATGCAAAAAACAGCCAGCATACCTTTAGTTAACACCTGACGTTTTGCCATACTATTTTCAATCTCCTTCCATTCTTTTCTTCCCGCTTTCAGAAAAATTACCCTGAAAAAAAGAACGTCGTTGGTATCTTCATCAAGAATATAATCCAGATATGGACCACCGAAAAAACCATAATATTGAGATAGAAAATCAAGTATATCGGCAAGTTCTGCTAATTTATCAGCGCTTGAATCTAGAGTTAAATCGGTTGAGTCAAATTCCTCTAAAATTAATTTAAGGGTGGTTTCCCCTGTATAATTATGGATCCTGCCTAAGTTCGCCATTGATTTCATGTAATTCAGATTTTGACTGCTGTTTATGCTTTCCACAGAGGCTATACTTGAATCATTATCAAATTGTGGCAACACAACTTCGCTACCATCGAATTTCTTAAAAAAAGCTAATGTAGAACTTTCATTATATATGTTGTAAGCGTTATACAATCTTATTCCTCCTTTAGATAGTCCAATAATTTTTCAACATCCTCATATCCCTTTGAAATTATGCTTTGTTCAAGATTTTCATTTCTAAATATAATGGTTATGGAAAGTTTTGTTGGGTCTTGCACAACTGGTTCTATATTAATTTGCTTCCAAGGTTGAGTTCTAATGTCATCATCAGGCAATTCTCCTTCAAATATCCTCAAACCAAATGATCTGGGGTTCTTTATAGTTTTAAGATTTGGAAGTTTTTCCTTTGTTTGCTTAAATTCTTTTCTTTCTCTGACAAAATTAACATAAATTTCATGATAAAGAAGCCTTTCTTTGATGCCCGTTTTTGATAACAAATTGTCCAGTTCTGACATTGAGACTTCAAATTCATGAGGAGTTTCAGAATTTTTCGGGGCCAACTGAATGATTCCTCTTTCCCCTGATTTTGCACTAAGATTTGCAACCATTACTGTGTTATTCTTTAAATCCCCTATTTTTTTTAAATTTCCAGGCATGCCGAAAGACGCACTAAACCCAATGGTAAATATGCCGGGAATCATATAATCAGGTTTAAACGCATCATATTTTGAAATGATATTTGTAATATCTTCATTTGTCAATTTATCTTTTAGAATTGCAGATATATACCCAGACATTGTCAGCCAACTAATAGGTCAATTTGATAAAAAGGTTTTCGGTTCAAACAGACCTCCAAATCTTAAAGTATAAGACAGGTAGATGATACTATACAAACGCCCAGTTTCTGAAAAGCACTGATGAGTATGACAAAATATAGTTTATTCACAAAGTCAATAAGAAAAGAGGCAAGTTAAGATTCATTCGCGCTTATTCCTATAAATTTCTGTAAGAAAAATTTGCATTTGGTGTTTTGTTCTACTTATGGAAAATAATTATTGAAATATTCAGGAATGCCATAAATAGTTTTAAGTGGATACGGGTATATTCGCGTCACCGTTCTGCTCGCATCGATAATAATTAATCCTAGCCAAAATATTTATAAAAATTAGAGGGCAAATAGTCATTATACCGAACATAGATAATGAGAATAATATATAAGCTATGTAAATAATTTTATACGTAACAATCGCAACAAAGAGGAGAATGAATGGGACAGGTAAAAAATATTTAATTTTATAGGCAAATCTGTGGAATTTGTTTTTGGAATTCTTTAAATATATTCCAAAACCAATTGGTTCTTTTTCATTTGGAAACTTCAATGTTAATAACCAATCTATGATCATCACTCCAGCTGCACAAAAAGGGAGGTATAGGAAATAATCAGTATTTATATAAGGGATATTATTTGAAAAAAGAAGGTTCACTGGAATAGGTTCAATGAATATTGTCATAAAGAATACAAAGATTAGTCTTAGTTCAAGATCAAGGGCTTTAAAGCCCCCTCCTTGTTTTAATAAAATATTAATCATGGAATATTAAGCCTCAGTGTCTGTGTTCCTATTACATAACTTCCAGACGGATCAAAAGGTGCATTAATGTCAACCCATGGAAATATCCAATCCCAGCCCCATGTTATAGCAACGCCATTATTGCCTCCCATTGAATCATACCACGCGATTGTACCTGCCCCGATGGCCAATATGGCTGATGCACCCGCTGCCAACAAAGCCGCGCCTGTGATAACTGCTCCTACTCCTAATGCATATACTAATGTTTTGGTTGCCTGTTGGCCAAGCCCAATGCCATCGGTAAGGGTATATGCTTGTATGGTAACACAAACATCAGGTGAAATTGTATTGGTAGTGACATTATTTGGAATCTTTCTTATATTATAGTTTCCAGAATGAGAATATATGGGTATTATTGAAGTTTCGCTGCTATTTCCAGAGGTTGAGTTCAATACCAATGACTGATGGAAAATATTTCCGTTTATGGTCGTCTCCTCCACAAATGCATGAACACCGCTTTCAGATGAATTATACCAAACAAAGCTTATATTTAACACACCATTTGACATGTTAATCCCATCCAATGGATAAGCGTTACCTTGAATATGTGTTAATGAGCTATATTGTTTCACTTCTCTCAATCCATAGTGGGAAATGAAATCATTCAAATTTCGCGGCCCTGACATCTGTATTGTGGCGTTTTCTTGCGTTATTACTCCAACAGCGCTCATCATAAACACGAAAGTTATGAGAATTGCCGTTAAAATCCTTATTTTTTTTGGGTTTATTTTTCTCATGCCGGCCTAAATTAAACGTTCCTTATTGAATATTCCGTGACATATAATATCAATGTTATATGATGTCTTCTATATATTGACATTATAACGCTCCAGTGATAAATAATGATCCCAACTGCTTGAACAAACGGATCAATATTAAACAGGTTCTCTGGATCACTTTTATTCCGGCGAAAATGCACAATTATCAATCGCCGATTACTGGAGTTAAAAAAGAGAGTTTTTGACGGAGAAGCCATCATAGAAGGCATAGAAATCGCATCAACTGTACGTAAATCCTCATTTGGCTGGAATTCTACTGCGGAGATAAGAAAATGGAGAGACCGAAAATGATAATTTTCATCCTTTGATGCCAGCCGAACTGCTTGTTATAGAAAAACGTACATCCAATCTCCATAATTCAAATTGAATAGTTTAGCAAGTGTTTATGTAAACCCCACACAGTTATATTAATTAGTCCAGCTTTTATATGAAATTAATGATTCTTACATTTTCCAGAGGAACTATTCTCATAAAGGATCCTCCAAAAAACGTTTCATCCATCGCTTTGTATGATGAAAGAATTCAGGGATACAGAGCACCTGCATATGAATATTATAACATAATGAAAAAATATCCGGATACAGAGGATAAGGTGTTTATTGAAGAGAAAGGATTGAATCTTGCACACAATGAAAAATTAAGATCATATCAGCAGAGGGCCATAGACATGTGGTCGGCAAATAATATGAGGGGAATAGTGGTTTTACCAACCGCCGCTGGAAAAACTCACATCGGTATAGAAGCCATTGCAAAACTTTCAGTATCAACAATAATAATAGCTCCAACCATTGAACTCATACAGCAATGGAGGACAAAGCTTCAAACAACGCTTGGTATAGAAGTGGGTCAAATAGGAGGGGGAGAAAAGGACATCAAGCCAATAAGCGTATGCACATATGATTCTGCGTATCTAATGGCAGAAGAGCTGGGAAACAGATTCAAGTTTCTTCTGGTTGATGAGGTGCATCATCTGGCATCTGAAAGGTATGGAGAAATTGCAAAAATGTTTGCGTCTCCTTACAGGCTTGGTCTTACGGCAACACTTGAGCGTCTGGATATGCTTCATGAAAAACTTGAGATCACAATGGGTGGAAAGATCTTTGAACTGGGCTATGAGGAATTAACAGAATTCCTTGCAGGTTATGATATAGTAAGGATACCGGTCGATCTGGAACAGGAAGAGGAAGAGGAATATGACAGAAACAGGGAAATATTTACCTCGTATCTTAGAAAGCATCGTATAACAATGAGAGGTCCATGGGATTTTGAGAAATTCATAATGTCATCATGGAACCCCGAGGGAAGAGAGGCATTAATGGCATGGAGAAAAGCCAGGGAGATTGCCTTCAGTGCCAGGATAAAGGTTGACGCCGTCAGGTATGTGTTGTCGCAGAACAGGGGAAAGAAGACCCTTATTTTTGCAGAGGATACGGCAACTTCCTATCTCATTTCTAAGGAATTTCTGGTACCATGCATTACCTATCTTACGCCCGGACCTGAGAGAAAGAGGTATTTCCAAATGTTCAGGAGCGGTGAGATTTCTGTGCTTGCCACATCAAGGGTTCTTGACGAAGGGATAGATGTTCCCGATGCCACAGTCGGCATCGTTTTGAGCGGTTCAGGAAGTACCAGACAGTTCAGACAACGACTTGGAAGACTATTACGACAATCGGAGGGAAAACATTCAATTCTTTATGAAATAGTGGCTAAGGGTACTTCAGAGTATAATACATCACGGAGGAGGAGAAAGGGTGTTCCCGGTTCAACTAATGACAGTTAGGAAAAGCCGGAATGGCACAGTAAGATCCATTTTTCTCACAGAGGAAAACAGCGATTACTGTTCTGCTGTTATGGATCTATTTAGATCGCATATTGGATCTTCCAGAGAAGACATTGAAAGGGAGATCAAGATTCTGGAATTAAAGATACAGAATCCCAAGATTATTCGCGGTCTTTCACTCATCATGTTTCGCTTATCAAGAATGTCACCGCCCGGTTACCTTGATGCCGAACTGGTTAGATCAACAATATTCAAATATACAAGAGTTCCACCGGTTTCCCCGGAGGGAAGGGAAGAAATTCTGAAAAAAGTGGCAGAGGAACTAAACGCCTCAGTGAAAGATGTAAGTAAATCCATGTACGCAGACAAGGAAAATGAACAAATTCTTGAAGCTGTGCCAGACATTTCCAATGATGACCTCTCAAAAAAGTTCAACATGGAACAGGTCGAAACCGTTATTCTTAAATGCCTTACGATGACTGTGAGAATGAGAGAAAACATAAATCGTATTGTGAGAAAGGCAAGGAGTCTGGGTCTCCTATATACGCTTGAATCTCATAATGAGGAATCATCCATTACGTTGAGTGGACCGCTCATGATAAAGGAGCATAGCGATAGATACGGTTACAAATTTGCCCTACTGGTAAGATATCTCCTGAGATTTCAGAACTGGGAAATGGATGCAAAGGTAAATCTCAAGAATACTCAGGGAAAGGCAGAATATGCTTATCATCTGGACAGCTCCGTAAGTGAGTATATTGGAAATGTTTCAGAAATAGTCCATGGCCTGCACAATTCCCGCTTTAGAGATGATCCCGAACCTGTTCATGTAATGGGAAATCAGATATTTGCCGATTATTCATTGACAATTGGAGATAAGGAAATAATGATATTAATCACAAGGCCTAACTATTATGAAGAGGATTTCAGCATAACAGATGGCATTAGAAAGGCAGGTCACGAATGCGCACTTTTTTGCATTGTTGAATCTGGCCAGAAATGCCCAAGGGGGGCAAACTGCATGAAATCGGAGTTCAACTTTACCGATGCCTATGAATTCCTTCTTAAGAGATATGAATACGAAGAGAAAAAGAAGAGGGTAATTGAACAGGTTAAGGCAAAGAGCATAGTGGAAAATAAGAGAAAGCTAACCGGGGAAATGGTTAAACATCTCAGTGAACTTTATCCGGATTCCATGGCCATGGTGGATTATCTGGAATTCATGGGATTTTCACCTGCGGAAGCCTTATTGGAAGCTGGATATGAGGTAAAGTGGCATGGGCTCAGGATTGAAGTTAAAAAATAATCAAAAATGGCATTTGTTTGTGGCGATCGATTATTCGTGCTGAAAGTGCCTGATACAGCGTGCCACGATAACGATTAATATGTGATCCTTATAACCGCCCATGCGTGCAATACCCGCAATCGTACTTCTATTCATTTTAGTAACAAATCAGGGATTACCACATTTGAACGGGCATGTTGAAAATGTCGTGGGAACAACAATAACAATTGGAAACCAAACCATAGGTGGTATGGGATATAATTCCACATTTTACTCTGCCGGTAACATTACAACGGAAAATGATTCTTCCGTTACATTTCTCAATACAAATATTGTTTTTGAAGCAACATCTGAGAAGAGTTCCTTTGATATAAATGGAAATTTAACGTTGATTCATTCATCAATTGTTACAGATGGATCAATATTGGAATTTAATGACACTTCAATTCATGGAATGTCATTGAATATGAGCAATTCAAGGTTAAATTTTTCCGGTTCATTTGATATTTCACATAAGAATGTGGAAATTATGAACACTTCATTGACTCATTCTCAAGGTTGTATTCCACTGAAGACAACTTTTACCAACGATACAGGCAATATCACCTCATCCTCATTGAATGTCACTGAAACATCTTCAACCTCTTTTATGGGAGTTTATGAACTGAATCAGAACGGGCAACCAATCACCATCTCCGGAAGGTATGAATATTCTGGGTGTCAAATGAATCCATTCATACCATTCATAGATTCTGAAACGATCAAAATGAATTACACCTTGGGAAATGTTACAGGCATTATTGGAATAAGCACAGGGAATAGTTTAATGGGCTTCATTAACAGATCAATTAATTTCAATGAAAGCAGCACATGCATTAATCTGCGCTTGGAAGATAATCAATCTTCTAATTTAGGATCATATCCAATTACGGGAAAAGTACCGGTGAACATTACGATTCCCTATGGAGAAAACATAACGATCTGGAAATCATCCATTGTTTTTCAGTCAAACGATTCACTCTATCTCAACGGGTCCAGCCACAATTTTATTACATTCATTAATAGCTCAATGAATATGATATCTGACAATTTGAAATCAAATAATCTGAGACAATACTCAATGAATGGTATCCTCGATCCAATGAAGAGGGGAATAATGATCGAGGGAAAATCATCCATAAATTTCATTTCAACAGCATTTTATTCATCCCATTCTGGTATATCACCAATTATTTGTTCAGAAAATTCTTCGTTCTTTATCTATTCGGAGGTGCTTCAAAGAATCAGGTCAAATCTTTCATCGGTATCAATTCCCAATGCGGAGCCGTCAGAGATGGTGGATCAAACTTCCAAAAACACAATCAATATTACCACAATGGAGGGTAAGGCAGATAACCTTATACACAATCTCCAGAGCGGTTTTCAATCATATTCTGTTGCACTTGTGGAATTTAAGATAAATAATTCATATGAAAGCACTAATATTTCAGACTTTATCCTTCATTACAACACATGGTCCTTTTATTTTTCTCTCAATCCAAGTGACACCTTTGCAGGATACAGCTACATTGAAAATTATACGACCAACGTGTCCATGTTAAGTTTGACAATTCATTCACATGATGATAATAGTTCTTTAGAAATATCCGTAGCCCTATACGATCTCTATGAAATTTCAAATAATATTACCATGAATCTTTCGTTTAAAATGGCTAACTATTCATCATATTATACCTTCAAAGAAGTGGAATTGATTCCTGATACAACAACATGGAATAATCACACATTCACATTTCCAATAGCTCAGAACTCTACTCTTGGATTGATCACATGGTCTATACAATACAATAATACCCTGAATGTGGAGGAAAGGGAAGGCTCGCAAAACATTACAATTCCCGGTGAAATGCATGAGTTTTCATTGAATGCCATTAACATGACCATGACTAAGGGATGGATCGCCTATGCTGACGGAGAACTTTTCCATTCTTCCACAAGGATTATGGATATTTTTTTGCAGGTGAACAATGCACAAATTTACATTCCAAATCAGAGGATGTATTTTCCCGATATTCATAATATTGAAGCTAAACAAGATTCATTGACCAATATAACGTTCTCAAAAATTGTTGCAAATGTTAGTGTTGAAATATCCGGGTATTCAGTGACAAACAATACATTCATGACAATTGCCAATTCCATATATGGCCTAAACAAATATCAGATCAATATCCCAATTCCAATGGGTAATTATAGCATTTCAATTTATTCAGAAAATAGTCAAATTTACGCAGGAAACGTATTCATAAATGAAAAGAATCAAAACATCGTTATATCTGTTCATGAAAAAAAAGTAACACATTATTCTCCCATCACAATTCTAGGGGAAATCTATCCGTTTATTGTAGGTGGAGCAGTTATAGCTGGTATAGGCATATTTGTGAGATTAAGATATTTGAGGATTTGCCCCTTGTGTCTGTCGGAGATTGGCTTTATTCATCGTAGACACCGATGCCCATACAAAAAAAGTTAATAATATTACCATATTACCATGGTTGATAGTTGAATTTCGACGGATATAAGCTAAGAAATGTACATTTCTCATGGACACCTGAAAACCTACCAATAGGAAAGGTTGAACCGGACACTGAATTTCGCCTGAAAATACCTGATGCCTCAACCAATCAAATTAAGTATGGGATGAAAACGGAAGATTTGGCTAACATTGACAATTCAAGACTCGATGGAGCACTGGGTCCGATTGAGGTGGAGGGGGCAAAGAAAGGTCATGTTCTCGAAGTTCATATTGAGGAGATTAAAACAGGATCATGGGGATGGAGTGCCATCATAGACGATTTAGGTATCCTGAAAGGACGCTATAAACAGAAACTTGTATTTTGGGACATTGAGGATGGTATTTGCAGACCGGTTAATTTTCTCGACGGAATAGAAATACCCATTGAACCCATGATTGGAGTTATTGGGGTTTCGCCTTCAAGGGGCGAATTTGGCATGATACCGCCTCAGGCCTTTGGTGGAAATATGGACAGCAGGATTAACCATGCCGGAACCAGGGTTTATTTGCCCGTATTGAGGAGCGGAGGAATGATTTCATTTGCTGATCCGCACGCTTCGCAGGGTGACGGAGAAGTTTGCGGCACGGGTATAGAAACTTCAGCTGAGGTACTGTGCAAGATCGATATTGTTGAGAATATGAAGATCAGGTCGCCCACAATGATTGGTCAGAGAAAGGAAAGGGGAATGTGCTTTGTTGCCACTGGAATTGGGGAAAATCTTTACGAATCGTCAAGAGAGGCAACCCTTTCGGTTATGGATTTCATAGTTTCAAAGGGGTATACGGAAGAAGAGGCATATATTCTTTCAAGTGTTTCCATGGATCTGGTTATATCAGAGATTGTGGATGAACCAAATTTTGTTGTTTCAGCATACCTGCCTTTAAAAGTGTTTCATTGAAAATGAGGAAAGAACAGTTGTCTTGTCACAATTGTATTAAGCAATGAATAATTTAATGGATGAAAATGTTGAATCCACATGCATCCCAGAATAACCGCTGCCAACTATGAATGAAATTGTTCCAACGGAGGCGCCAAAGTTCATTCCCGTATAGTTTTGCAGAATGTCATTGAGCTGCTCATAGTTAAATACCATATTATTGGCAATTACTGTAATATTTTGCATACTATCGGTGGGTATCACCGTAATATTATTTGTATTGTAATTCTTGTCTGTGGTTATCCAGATATTCTCAGAACCGGAGTTGAGTGATATAAGAATACCTGAGAAGCTTCTTGCATATGACATATTTTTAGTGGAATTGAATATGGATCCTGAACTTTGCTCATAGGACATGGAATAGTTATTCTTGACCAGCATGGAGTAGTTAAGTGGTGTTTCGATCCCATAATATGAGAATGAACCTCCTTTTATGCTGTTAAATGAAAGGTTTATTCCATTGGTTCCTGAATAGTTATAGTAGCCTGTTTTAACACCATGGTAGACCGCATCCCAGCCTGGGAACGGATCAGATGCCTCATAAGTTGGATAACTCATCATCCAGTTTTGCATTGCTTCTCCGGCAGTTGATACATATACTGATTTACCGTTGAAAAATCCTGTTTCTGACCCATAATAAGCTTCTATCCTGAATGAAGTATTTTGTTGAAGGAAGTCAACGAACCGTGATGGTTTAATGGTTATATGATTATATCCGTATGAAAGGGTTGAATTTGTACTCCATAAAAGGCCATTGAATCTTCCACCTATTGGATTCTGTGGAAATATTCTAAAATATACCGCCGTATGGTTTCCAGGGTTTGACAGCGGAGTATAAGAAATATTCATGGACATTTGTGTAACATAACCCGGAATACCAATTGGATCGGACATATTGGAAATGGAGTTAATCTGGAACGTAGAATAAGTGGAATTCTCATA
>JAKAUD010000003.1 GCA_021827885.1 Thermoplasmata archaeon
GTAATCTCATTGGCCTCAACAACCTGAACCTTCTTCACAAATGTATATATACTCAGTATATATTATACTTTCGTGATCACCCAGGATCAGTACGAGACATTCAGGGACTGCATCACTGCACTGTCATCAACATCAAGGGCGAGTCATACAGGCTGAAGGACAGGAGAAAGAACTCGCTGCCGACAATGAGGAAGGAGTGATAAAATGAAGACGAGTATAAATAAAGGTTGAGAATTTTACTTGGATAATTTTGGACATTTTTCAATGAGCGTTTACATTCGGTGGAGGCTTTTGAAAAGCCTCAATTAAATAACGTTATTTTTCCTACCGAAATCATAGCCAATTAAATGCCTGTCTATGTAGGATTCTGCCTTTAGCTTGTAAACGATAATAGAGTCGGTATCTTGAATCATTTTTTCAACTCTCTTTATCAATTCAGCAAAGAGAGTTTCCGATATTTCACCTTCGAATACAGAATTCTGCACCCATAAAAGGTACCGCTTGAGGAATTTATTTATCCTCGCCACTCTGGATACATCAACATCGTAGACGATTATAACATACATCTCAATCCGGAGCCTTGAACGATTTGTACTCCTTCTCGCCCTTTACCGAAGAAAGGAGGTTATAGCATTCCTGCAATATGTGCCCCTGATAGGTAAGGGTGCGCTGGGAAGTATTGGATTTCAGTGAGGTCTGTAACTTGTCCCTGTAATACTCGGTAAATTTCCTTCTTCCCATGTCCGTCAAGTAAATCCCCCTATTTTTTGAATGGAAATCATTATCCTTCATTATTCGGTTGTTGACCAGGTTTGCAACAACACGTTCTACAATAACCGGTTTAAATATGTCTGCTATATCGAGCGCCAGTGAGAACGATCTGTCAGAAGGCTCGTGTAAGAAACTTATGGAAGGATTCAGGCCGGATTGATAGATCGCGCTCAACGAAGTGGAATACAGAAGTGCGTTACCGTATGATATCATGGCATTTATACTGTCTCCGGGAGGATGAAATGTTCTTTTAAAATCTTTCACGTCACGAAGGAACTTGGGAAAGCATGAATAATAGATCTTCCACACATTACCCTCAAATCCCAGAATGGCATCAACGCTGCTTCCTTCCATTTTCAGGGAACCTATGGATTCTATCTCACTATCGAGATCTATTTTATCCGAATAGTATCTCAGATTGCGCACAATGTTGTACCTTATGCCTCGAACCATTTCAGAGGCAATTGAAAGCCTCTTTCTGATGTCCAAGTATGCAGAGGACTGATAGATCACATTTATGCCAGTCTGATTAGCCATATGGGGTACGATACTTGAGAGGTAACGCCCATCATCTCCAAGCACATGTACAAGGATATTGGAATTGGCCAAATAGTCAATTGCCCAGGAACTGAGGGAAACCTTGGCGGAGATAATGATTTCAGAAATATTTTTGCCAGGTATATGTCTTCTAGAATCCACGCCTATAAACGAAAGAGTGTTTCCATCTCTTTCAATCTTCCCGTCGGATGTTATATAAAATGAATACACATCATATTACCTCCAAAAGGGAGAATCCTAACGGCGTACCATACGTTCTTGAATTATCCACAGTAATGAGACCCGCGGTCTTCATCGCCTCAATCTCATAATCAGTCACATCCCCGCTTTCGAGATCTAAACCTTTGATGGAGTTTCTTATTTTTGCCTTGAAGTCCTTTGGTATGGGTATTACAGGCACATTTATGACGAAAATATTTTCCATTTTGGGGAAAAAAACCATGTCAAGTTGTTCCCTGTTTCTGAGATAAACTTCCTTACGGTTTTCCAGTGAGATACTATCGATAATGTCTCGCACTTTTTCATAAACAATATTGTAATTCTGGATGTCTGTGTTTACGACGTTGAAAAGAACAGTATTTTCAACCAAAGACGCGACAAGCGTTAGTAGCATGGACTGTATCTTCCTTCCACCAGTAGCGTTGAGGTAGAATTTACCAATGCCAAACTTCTCTCTGCCGCTGCCTATAATGCCACAAAGTTTGGAAACATAATTTAAAAGACCACCATCATCAAATATATCGCTTTCGGGGATGGTCTCCAAATGCACATGGATTTGGGGAAATCTAACCTCCATAGCAGACTGGCACGCATATGTTCCCTTAATAACGAAATCTGAGGAGGTGTGAAGCAGATACACGTCATGAATGTTGCTATCGACCTTCAGCAGATAATCCATGATTTCACTCGCAACCATTGGGCTAGTCCCTATTGGGCTAATCACCGCAGATTTGGCCTTTCCACTCATTTACCCCTCCGCTGAAATAGGGCTAATCTTTGCCATGCCTAAAGGCAAGTACTCTGAGTTTGAAAGATTCACATATGACATCGTCTTGGGAGGATATCTCCCTTTCCTGAATCTAAAAACATCCCTTGAGGTGCTGGCGGGCAGAGCGACCGCAACGGAATTTCTGTTAATTCCTTTCCCGAAACCAAGGTAGACATTTACATCCTCGCTTATTCTGGCTTTACTATGGAAATTCTTAATGTACCATGCGTCAACATCCCTCGTAAAACTCTCAAGAAGATTTATCAGAGCATTGATAAGCTTTACGTTAATCTTATTTTGATCGGCGTTGCCTGAGTGTGTCCCAAATATGTCCGTTCCCAGAATCGCATGAAATTTTTCTGATATTTTTGCCATCTTTTCTGCTGGCTGGGAAAAAATGTCATTGTTTATGCCTATTGAACCCACGAACTTGCCTGACTTTATGAATATTGCCGGTTGAAATATACCCATTGAAGAATCGCTTTCCAGTTTTCTCCTCTCTATTCTGCCTGCGGCCATCCTGATATTGGAATCAGCAGGGAGAAAATCAGAGACGGTTATGTATTTCATAAGAGGAAGCACATCCCCTCCTTCCATCTTTAGGCTGAAGAAATCTCTGAATTGGGATTCATAGTCATTCCCGCGCATCCCTGCGCTGCTGTGTTCTTTGATGTGCCTATAGAATATGGCATTTCTTATGCTGCCCTTGATCGTGCTCCCTGGAATGTATGGCACCAGATCGGTTCTATTTCCTTTCTGCCTGATAGACCCTGTATACATTCTTATGTTTGTAGTCTGCTTTCCCAGATCGTGGCCAATCACCTCTATTTCGTTCCCGTAATAGAACAAGAGTCCTTCCCTTTCCAGTTCGGACCATAGATCCTGCCATGTTCGCTGACCATTTTTTATTTTTTTAATAATCAGGTCTGTATAGAATTCAGCCTTATTACTAGATAATATTAGATCTGCAGTCTTATCGAAATCAATTACCCGATATGTGCTGCCTTTCCTGTAAAGGTACTTGAAGTCTATCTGTTCTCCGGAACTAATAAAAACAGGAGAATTAACTGTGATTTCTGCGTTGTTCATATGACCCTCCTCATTACCGGGAAGAAAGGCAAAAATTTCTCATTCCCGGTATTGTAGGATCTGCCGACCACGTCGCCCTTCAGATATAGTAAAGATCCCTCACTGAAACATCTGTACGTCCCTACGTTCCTGTTATAAGAGAGGTCTCTGGTCTTGGTGGGCGTGGACCTCTGGAGAACCAAAGTCATGGTGGAAATAGAGTACATCGATCTCTGAAGAACCAAAGAATCCATATCAGAGGATACAGGTATGTATTTAGACAGGAGAAGGTATAGTCCCTCACCGGTAAAACCCTGGGAGCTATCTTCTACGCTCTCCATCTGGTTTATTTTAAAATAACCACTTCCAGTGGTTCTCCTTCCAGAAAGCCCAAAATCTTCCAGCAGCCTTATAGAGGCGTGTAGTTTTTTAGGCTCAACACTTTCAATTGCAGAATAAGAAAACCAGCGCTTCACTCCGGATAACTTTCCAGAGACTATGCTCAGGGTAGAAAAAGCTTCAAACTCTCTCGTATAAAGTAATGGATTTAGAGGATCGGAAAGATTTACTGATAACCTGCCACCATCGCTAAAAGGTTCGACCTCTTTGAATTTATCAGAATCTGGAACAATATGGGCATGCACACCTTCGTAATTATTTTCCACGAGATTCGCAGCTACCTGCCTGATGACTGCCCATGGAGCCCATTTGGGTATCCTCTTTCTCTTATCAAGAAATTCCTTTCTTTCCGCAGTTTCAATTCCTTTGAAAATAATATTAATCTTTGTCAAAGGGAACAATTTTTCTGAATTGATCAATGGAAAGACGGAGGTAGTCCTTATTCCACCGTTCATAAGTGCTTCAACGTCAGCCGCATTACCAAGAGAATTCTGGATCATGAGATAGCAACTCACAATGGAACCAGTTGTTTTGATGGAATCTGCCACCGTATAAGGTCTCAAGAACTCAAGCGAGACGTCATTATGATACAAAAGGATCACTTTTTATCCAGATAGTACTGTGGGCCTTTCCTGACCGGATTGTCGAAATCTATATCGAATTCAACTCTCCCGTATCCGCGAGTACCGCTACCTCCCAGGTAAGAATCCTCCAGGGCTTCTATGGAGGATTTCAGTATTTGTATGAACCTGCCCTCGTCATCATTGCTATACAGGGAAAGGATAATGTCTACATCGAACTCCACATCGGGAATAACCCTCTGAATGAGCCTCGGTTTTGCAACACCGCTTGGCTGTATCCAGTTCTCTCCCTTCAATTCAAGTCCGCCATCATAAAAATCAGAATCAATCATCCTTTCTCTCCATTCCCACGTGGGAAAAGCATCCCTTATTCCAATTCTGGTAGGTCCAGTTGAAGGCTTTCCAGGCTCGATCCCCTTTCCGAAGATCATATCAACTTCGTCTGGTTTTGAGACCAGTCCCGCCATTTTTCTTAGTTTTCCTTTTAGGCTGCTTCCAGGTATATACGGCAAATCCCTAACAGCGCCCTTCTTATTTCTGACAGGCGTTGTTATGACCGGCGAATCCACGCCACCTATCTTGAGAGCCTCTCCACCGGCACCGATATGAAGGCCAGTTAGAAGTTTTATCTTTCCCGAAAAGCACACATTCTCTTTCCACACCCAGGACTCAGAATCCACCATAGATTTCACTTCCCCTTATAGCTGTAGGCAACTAAAGCCTCAAAAAATGTCCTGAACCTTTCAAGCGATTCGACCCATTTGTTATCTTTTTGCCTGTTCACGGTGCTGACACATGCAGTCAAAAGTTCAAAAGTATCTCTTGAAAGGACTCCTCTTTCCCTAGCGTAATTAAGCCTTGCTTCCATCATTGCAAGTCTTATTTTCAACTTAGAAACATCTGCATCGTTTTGATCTCCAGAGAATTTCTCAGCAAGTCCCCATATGTCCACGATATCGCTGTAAAATTTTCTCAATTGATGGCTCTTTGTATCGTTTCTATTAGAGTTAGATTTAGGTTCAACAAATTTCCTGACAGTGCCATCATACCCAAGCAGTGATTCCGGATCTATCATATTTTCTCCGGTGATAAATTTCCTTGCCATTTCGATTAGTTCATCTTTCTCTCTAGGATCTGGTCTTACGCGGTAAGAATCCTGTCTCACTCGGTCATTCCCTCCACGGTACATTCATCTATCACCCCTTATACTGAGTATTGCTATCCTTGATGTGACTCCAATGTGTTTGAACTCTTCTCTTTTCCTTATCATTTCATATAGTTTCTCCATATTTTCTCCTCCAAAATTCCTGGAAAGGTAATAATAAAGATAATAGTCAGGGATCATCACTTCATCAGGCTTGCCACCTCGATAGGGATTCCTCCTGTCGAGGTTTATTAGCAGGTAAGGGAAGGATTTTCCAAGGTTTTGGTTTACCACTATCTGGGTGTAAATCTCAGTGGCGGTTTTCAAGGAAGACTCAAACGACTCCCATAAAAGCGTAGAATCAAAAACCGTTAGGCTGTTCTTTCTCCTCTCATCCTCGTGAAAACTCTTCGAACTCATAAGGTTTATTTCCGCCATGTCAACAGACCTTCTAATCGGATATGAGTGGTGCATCGTCACTATCCCAGAAGAAAGACCAATATAAGGGCCAGCAAAATTTCTGAGCATGTTCCTCAATTCTCGCGAGAAACTGAAGACATTGAGCGCCTCGCCGACGGCAGTGATATCATCCCCTCCGGAAAATATGACGTAAATTTTGTTCTCCTTGGCCACACTGTTCAGGAACGCAGAGAAGAAAAACGAGATCAAGTATGATAATGTGGAGATCTTGCTGAGTGTCGGTTTGGCGAAACCATACGCCATCATCTTCCCCATGTCGTCAACGTCCATTTTTACCACAGCAAGGGGCATGCAATTCCTGTCCTTTCCCCTTCTGTCCCCCTTGCATCCCGCCATTTCTTCAAAAGAAATTAGTCGTGTCGATCCATCATTTTCAACAGGCGCATTGTTACCGACAAATATAAACTTCCATGAAGCGGTATCCTTTTGATGCCATTTCGTGAAATCTGAATGGTTGATGCTTATATCCTCAGAGTATTCTGCGGTGCCATCCTTGTCACGCTCGTCCATGTTGTACACTATGGTCGTTGTACCGAAATGGAACACAATTGAATTTTCATCACTGCTTAACTCCGGATCCGCGTAACCGTAAATTCTTTTATGCAACGTAGGTTGATCCTGATCCCTCACGAGTCTCGAACCCAGGTTTTCCTCCCTCAGGCACCACAGACATTTTTCATCCCTGACTGCCGTATCAAGCCCGCAACTTGAACATATATCCCTGCCCGGTTTCACCGGATTAAAGAAATCATCGGCATCTTCCAGAATAAGGGTCTCCCCTCTTCTTGTTTTCTTCCTGCCTGCTTCTTCTCTCAATTCCTGAATCTTTTCTAT
This sequence comes from Thermoplasmata archaeon, assembly GCA_021827885.1. Next base: position 6,824 of record JAKAUD010000003.1, read on the forward strand.
CAGACCGGAAGATTTTGTAATGTCTTCGGGGCTCGCGAGATCACCAAATGAAACCTCCCTAAATGTGATAACCGAGGACAACCTCCTGAATTCCATATAGCAAAACTTGTCTATTTCCTTCAGCAATTTATTCAGTTTTTCTTTTGTGTCAAGCTTCAGTGGACAAATGACCAAAAAACCTCCTGATCCATCATATACGGTATTATAACCATAGAGTCCCAGTCTTATCTCTAGAAGTGACTGAATGGCATCGCTCAGAAGCCTTACAATGAAACTTCTACCCCTCATTCTTCTGGATGCGCGATCATCTGCCTTTTCAGCCTTGACGCGGCGAAATATATACTCCTGTATGCCGGAGATGTCAGCAGAAATGAGTAGGAAATGAGTTTCGTTGTATAGTTTGCAACTCGCTATGGCTGATGTCGTTTTTAGGTGGTCAAAGAGCGGTATCTCAGCCTTTGAATACCAGAATGCTGATGGAACAGTTCTGACAGAATCCATCAAGACAGATGTTAGCTTATTTATATATTCACGTCTAAAGTTTGGTCTGAATCTTATGGATGTCGATGCACTGACAAAATACTTATCTATCCTCTTTAGAGATTCAAAATTGGTGCTTCCCTGATCCCAACTTTCACTGCCTTTAAAAAAATTGATTATGGCGTGTGCATCGTGCAGCATGTACATTGGGAAATATTGCGGATCCCCTCTCCAACTGTCCAAGTGGCTGAATATTTTCTCCATTGCAACAGTGAAACGGTTCTTGAAATCCTCAGCCTCATCAGGATCCCGATCCTCCCTGTCATGGTCAGCCGACATCCAGTCAGAGAACTTCAGGATCCCAAGTAGCTTCTTAAAATCTTCATCTCTGTTTAGTTCTTCCGGCAAATCATCTTCTCTGGTGTGATGATGCAGTACCAGATTTGAAATAAGGGAATATATCCTGCCATTTCTCAGTCCCGCCAGTTCATGCAACTCCTTTACTATCTCATGGCTGTGGAACTGATGGGGGTTTCCCTTCTGGTATCTCTGCCTCACCTTTCCAATGTCGTGCATAAGCGACGATACAGAAAGGACAAACTCGTCATCGGAAATATCATCCAGCATCCCGGTTCACCTCCACTGGGTTCAGGAAACCAAAACCGAGGCTGTTTTTTTCGCCTATTCCTGCATCGACTATGAAACGGTAGAAATCCATTTTGTCACGGCTTATTTTCTCTTTTTTAAGCATCTTCCAAACTGTTCCTATTAAGAGGAAATCCGTCCCAGACTTGCTCAGCCTGACTGCAACCTCCTTTCTCAAGCGGAAGGAGTCAAATATGGGTTCCGACAGATTGAATGACTCGTTTCCTGTGAACTGCCTGTATTTTTTTTCTGCGTTATCCCCAATTCTGTCCAGGAAGAACTCAAAGTTTCCACCTCTTTCAAATGAAAAGTATATATTTCGATCATTGTCTTCGTATAAAACCACGGGGCTTCCTGAAATAAAAGCTCCATGTCTCAATGAAACTGCAAACAGTTCCAGCCGCGTCACATTCAACTTGGATTCCCGAAGATAAATTACTTTAGACTTCTCCAGCCCCTTCTTAAGATTCATTACAATTTCAGGATTTGGAGAAGAAAAAAGTACACTTTTTTTGCCACCCTTTGGCATGTTTCCGCTTGGAAAAAAATCGCTGAATGTGAAAAATTTGAAACCCTTGATATTGTGATAATCATCCATACCCTGATCTCTAAGAATGTAGTAAATTGCAGATTGGAACGAATACTTATCAAATGTGGATTCAGCGACAGGGTCTTCAGTCTCCACCGAAATGAGCAACCTCAACATAGTATACATTGGTCAGGCGATTTAAATGTTTGGATCGCAATACGATGCATATTTTATATGGGTAAATTACATTTTTTTGAGGGCAGCAATGATTCCTCTTAGGCACTCTCCATATCCTAGCAGGATCTCACCTTGCTTTTTCATAAGGTAAGTAGTGTTCATCTCAAGAGCACAGTGCGCTATTAGTATTCTGCTATTTGACCCACATGGTTTCTTCGGGGTATCCTCACCTTTGAGTGTTCTATAAAGTACAAGTTTTCCCTCTTCCAAACGTTCCCCACAGTCCTTAATTTTCTTAATCTCTTCGTTGAGGAGATACCTGGCAATATTCAGTGAGAATGTGGTCTTGGATAAATTTTCAAGTTTTTTTAAAGGAGCGAGTGCACCAGTGTTTGTAAAAAGATCCATAGTCAAAATCTTCAGGGCTGAAAAGATGAGGATTATATTTTCATCAAGTGAAAATTTATACTCGTACATATTGTGAGCATAGTACAAATCCTTCAGAACTGAATCTTCGAAATATTTCATAATTGATTCAACACTGTCCATGTATGTACGCATCTGTTCGTTTTTTACAAGGCATGGAAGAAAGGCACCAAAGGAGTTCATTCCTATGAAAAGGGATTTTATATCATTTGTGTCGACCATGGTAGTGTCCTTTTTACCAGCTATTCTTGACCATTTAAACCTGTTTTTGTCGAATTTGCCTCTCAACTCTCCCGTAATATAGTTAGTTCCAATCTCTCTGTCAAAGTTCAACTTTTCAATGGTGTTTATTCTTATCGGCGTAGTACCAGTATTAGCTGTAAAAGGGTCGCTGTTCATAGCTGTGATATTAGTCTTCTTGTCGTATAATGCGCAATAAAGCGAGGCCGCAAGCTTTATCGCGTCATAGTTTGCCATAGACATATAATTTATCCCATACGTAAGATCTACGTATAATTCCAAATCTTCCTTGATTCCTTCGAATATCCCAAGAATTTTATAGAAGGAATAAACCTTAAAGATACCCAGATTTCCCTTGAAATTTATGACCCTGTTGTCTATCTTAAACGTTCCCACAGAAGGAGCGGGTATTACCTCAAGGTTTTTATCAGGATAGAATTGTTTAATGTATTCAACGGTTTTCGCTGCTTGTAGGTCTGGTCCCAATCCCATTCCACAAGCGTCTATTAGAGATATTGGTATGAATACTGTTAGTCTCGCGTCGAACTGGTCCCCGATGACCTGTGTGCTATTGTACCTGCCTGTATGTATATGATCGTTAATCTTATACGACACTTCCTGCCGTTTTGGGTCTCCCCAAACAGATATTACAAGCCTAACCGACATGTATTGAAGGCAACCTGCATTAATTAATCAACTTTACCTATTTCCAGCTTACAGTGAAGTGTATATTGAGGAGGTCTGGATTGAATTTTGTTATGTTTTCAACTCTATAACCCTGAAAATAGTTTCCATCAAGTCTGTTTTATGTTTCTTGTTGCTTACCAACCAACTTCTTTGGGTAGATAGATTTGCCACTATGGAACAAAGTTGCTATGCCACTCCTATGAAACCCTGAATAGTGATCGTTCTCCTCGTACGGCTTCATGAGAGGGCTCTAGGACAGATGCAAATCATATATTCCCCGCTTCTTCATAACATGCCTTATTTCTCTCTTCGTGAGCATAGAGAATTCCTTTATCTTAGGGGATCATCTATGAACATTGAATTTCGTCTTAATACGTTGATTAAGTAAATCCTCTCGGTATCCCTATCAGCTACAGTTTCTGGGTCCAAAGGAGTTAGCATGGTTAGTTTCCCTGATCACTTGAAACTCGGGATCAACGCGGTCACTTGGAGTGTTAAGTCGTTTTTATTGCGAGCCATGCTCACATCTCTATCATTCTATATACTCTCTCATAAGCGACCGAATAACAAAGGCAGCGCTTCAAAACACATCTGTGAGCTCGAAATTATGGAAAGACCCATCGCAACATGCGAGAAACCGGCATGAATGGGGTTTCCACCACACGTTCATGCGATCAGATGAGATCTTCCAGCTCAGCAACCATCTCCGGATATTTCTGCTGTACGGTCCTGAGAAGTTCTTCCACGGAAATGTCGTTTATAGGGGCCTCCGAG
>JAKAUD010000142.1 GCA_021827885.1 Thermoplasmata archaeon
CTCGGACGCGTTTGGACCCGAATATATTCTATTTCTTGAAAAAATTTGTTCAACCGCCCCTTGACCTGTTCTGCGTTAATTGCCGGATCAACGTGAGTGTATATCTGAGTGCTTGCCAGACTCGTGTGGCGCAGATGGGTTTGCACAAATCTGATGTCAAGGGGAGGCATTTCCAAGGGCCCATCGATTGTTATGAGATATATCAATGAGACAATTCTTGGTTCCCCTCACAATTTCCCTTTCGTCTATGTATTATAACCATAGCTTCCTTACCCCTTAGAGATTGGGGGATACATTGTATAAGCGAACATGGTAATAGATACAATACCATATGAGAAAAACGGTAAAAATTAAAGAATTTGTAATTTACACATAACATTTTATAATATTCGTACTTGATTTGCATGTTTGATTTGCGTGGAGAGAAAATACTTCATGTTTATTGGAATGCAAGACCAAAGGAACAAAAAGAGACTTGGTCTGCGTTTGAACTCATGGAATGAGTAAGAATATTAAAACCAGTCATGATTCCTGTCAAATGAAAGCAAATCAGGGGGTTGCCGTTCTTCATGGGACATGCTACGTTAACGCCGGTGGTTCAACGTTCTTCTTCTGGTCTGAATCTGAATCGGATACAAAAAGAAAAGGTTCATTTCATCCCTTTTCAGGCAGTTCCGCTGATACAAAGAAATTGCTTTCAGTGAAAAAACTGCCACCCGGCACGGAACTGGGCAATAATAAACTTAAGGCAAAGTTCCCATCGGTTGAACATTATCCGCTTCCTTCCGGAGAACTTTCCGGGCTAGTCAATATGCCGGACACAACCTCAGATTCTATCACCATGGATGAATGGGACATATCAGGCATATCCACGGACATTGGAAGTGCATTCAGCTTTCTTTTGAACCTGGAAAACGATGATTCCTCACTCATCATAGGCACAGATATAAAGTTCTGGAGAGCTGTCACCACCTACGCTTATAACATACTGGCAGAGCAGAAATTTCTTCCAACCGTGATGGACGATGGCATTTCCATAAGATCCCGCTGGTCACCAATACTTGAATCCTATGATGACCAGAAACTCTTTTCCGAGATCGCAGGAAGAATGCCAGGGGCTTGTCTTTCCTTCAATTATGGAGAAATTGATCCTGAAAGCCTTGTGAGAAACTATATCAATAACGCTGTTGAGAGCGTTTGCAGGAAATCTACGATTTCTCCCCCGCTTCCATCTGGCGCTGGCGATATCCTGAAATGGGCTATTTCGCTTTCTCGTGGCAACTCGCTTACGACCTACAGCAGAAGCCTGGCGATACAGAAAATAGCATCGTGGTCACGCATGATCCAGACACGGCTTGAATCTCCTCTCAGGATGTCGTTTGATCTGGTGCCACCGGAAGACCAAAACGATCCATGGAAACTGAGATTTCTGCTTCAGTCAAAAACAGATCCAAGCATAGTGATTCCATTCTCGAGCATATGGAACAGGGCTGACAAGAATGTTCTCTCTATAATAAACAGGTTCACCGAATATCCGGAGGAGTTTCTCCTGCAGTCGTTAGGCGTCGCCCAGATGATATTCCCGCCGATCAGGAAGAGTCTCCAGACGGCAAGGCCTAGTGAGGTTTTGCTATCGTCTGAAGAAGTTTATCGTTTCCTGAAGGAATACAGCATATTGCTCGGCGATTCTGGCTTCAGCATCATGTTTCCAGAGTGGTGGGGCAAAGCAGAGAAAACACCCAGGCTGAAAGTCACCGTCTCCCCGCACGAGAATGAAACTGGCAAGTTGCTGGGCATGCAAGCCCTTGTCGACTATGAATTTAGCGTGGTTGTGGATGGCAAACCCGTATCTATGAAAGAGGTTGAGAAGCTGGCAAAACTGAAATCAAACCTCGTTCAGATTGGGAAAAAATGGGTTGAGATTGATCGTGACCAGCTTAAAAGGGTTCTTGACCTGATGAAGCGTGGCATGTCCGGAGTGCCATTGAACCAGCTTCTCACCATGAGTGCGGATAACAACCTGCCGCCAATCGAAGATATAGATGCAAAGGATTGGCTTCAAGGATTATTTGACAAGAATGCCAGATTGGGTGAACTTGATGAACCTGCAGGATTCACCGGAAAACTTAGAAAATACCAAAAGCAGGGGTTGTCATGGCTTAGCTTCATGTCAAAGATCCAGATGGGAAGTTGTCTTGCGGATGACATGGGATTGGGAAAAACCATAGAAGTCATTGCATTCCTGCTAAACAGGATCCGTAATGATGGGATCAGGGGAGCAAGCCTGATCATCTGTCCAACTTCAGTATTGAGCAATTGGTTACATGAAATTGAGAAATTTGCCCCTGAGTTGAAGGCTTTCATACATCAGGGAGCGTTAAGATGGAAAGATAAAGCATTCATTGATAATGCCACAAACAGTGATATTGTGCTCACTTCGTATTCCGTACTGCAACGAGACATACAGTTTATTTCAAAGGTGAAATGGGATGGCGTCATCGCGGACGAAGCCCAGTACATCAAGAACGCTGGTACAAAACAGAGCCGTGCTGTGCGGTCCATCAGTGCAAACTTCAGGATTGCCCTCACAGGCACCCCCATTGAAAACCGGCTGGAAGATTTGCGCTCCATTTTTGAGTTTATCAATCCCGGATACCTTTTGAGTGAGAAAAAATTCAGGGAACACTTTTCCACACCGATTTCAAAATTTGACGATGAAGAAGCGGCGAAGAAACTCAATCTCCTCGTCAACCCATTCATCCTGAGACGTGTCAAGACAGACCAAAATATTATATCGGATCTTCCGGAAAAGGAAGAAATGAAGGTCTTCGTCCCCATTTCCGAAGAGCAGGCTTCCCTGTATGAGGCAACGGTCAATGCAATGCTTGAAGATGTCAAAGATGCTGACGGAATAAAGCGCAAAGGGATAGTTCTCGCAACGATAACCAAACTTAAACGCCTGCTTGATCACCCATCAATGGTGACCGGTGACAGAAATATCGAGTTTGAGAGGTCCCAGAAGCTTGAACGGTTACTTGAAATGCTTGAGGAAACTCTTGAAAATAACGAGAAAACACTCATTTTCACGCAATACATAGAGGCTGGAAAAATCATAAAGGAATCTATACTCAAGAGATTCCACGAGGAATCCCTTTTCCTTAGTGGAAGCACGCCTGGAATAATGCGGGAGGAAATGATAAGAAGATTTCAGGAGAAGGATGGCCCAAAAACATTCATCATCTCCGTCAGGGCAGGAGGCTTCGGAATCAATCTCACTGCTGCATCCAATGTGATTCATTTTGACCGGTGGTGGAATCCCTCTGTTGAAGACCAGGCAACAGATCGTGCCTACAGAATTGGACAGGAAAAGAAGGTACGTGTTTACAAATACATATCATCTGGCACAATAGAGGAGAAGATAGACCAGATTATTGAAAGCAAGACATCTTTGAGCAGGAAAATAGTGAAGGCTACCGATGAATCATGGATCACAAATCTTACCGGGAAAGAACTCAAAGAGGTATTCATGCTTAGAGCAAGTGCTGTGGCTGCTGAGGTGAAATAGTTGGCACAAAAAAGATACAGCTACTATGACAGGTATTATTATCCAAAAACGTCCCCTATAGCCACGAAAGGAGGAATGAAGATCAAGGCAAAGAGAGGAGAGATTGGATCTCAGTGGTGGTCAAAGAGGCTTCTGGAAATACTTTCATCGTATGGATGGTCAACCAGGCTCCAGAGGGGTAGATCGTATGCCAGGAATGGACAGGTCTTGAGAATAAACATAGAGAAAAACCAGATTGTAGCGGAAGTGCAGGGATCAAGTCGCAATCCTTACAGCATTTCAATAACATTTCCCCCAATATCAGACGCTTCATGGAAAATCGTCCTTTCCAGCATTGCAAAGAAACCTGAAATAACGTCAAAGTTACTCATAGGTGAGATTCCCCCGGAGCTTGAAGAAGCCTTCAAATCTGCGAGTTCTCCTCTTTTCCCAACTAAATCAAAAGATATTGACATGATGTGCAGCTGTCCCGATTATGCAATTCCCTGCAAGCATATCGCGGCGGTGTTCTATGTTTTTGCCGATTCCCTGAATGAGAATCCATTCCTTCTATTCCAGTTGAGAGGCAAGTCAAAGGATGAAATAATGCAGGCAGTAGTTTCCACAGAACCAACCACCATTCAGGAAAAAAGTCCAGCAAAGAATGCTATAACATCTTCTATACCTCAGAATGAAATACACGCATTCTGGAACTGGAAAAACATCGATGTCAAGATGGTGGATCCGGAGATACAGGGAGTGGTGCCGCCACTGAAGAAATATCCATTGCCTTCTGATTTTGACGATGAAACTGTTCAGGCTATATTACAGAAATACTATGAACAAATCAAGAAGAGCGTCATGGAGTTGAAGGCTTGAACTTGCAGCGGCTCACCTGAAATACAATTGAGAGATTACAATGTTTTTTCTTCTCCAGGAAATCGATGAAGCCAACTATATTGATGATAATTGCCATAATCCGGAAAATGCCGGTTTGATAACCTAAACGAACGACTGAAAATGAGCTATTTTCTGAGTTCACAAGGTTGAATTAATACACCTCATTATAACACTAAGAAAGTTGTCATAAGACCCTTCAAATCGAGCGAAAAACAGCACAGCAGTTTAACCCTTTATTTTGTATGCCATAGAAACTGATATTAATAATTAACGGTTATCACTTCGTGGATGAGAACCTCATAATTGATATTGTGAGATATATGCAATGGCCGGGTGATGATGCCCTTCACCTCTGGCCAGAATTAGATAGTAGAAGACCAACAGCATACTGGATATACCAGAAGATTTGTGCTGAAGAATCCAGAAAGAAGAAGCCATCCAAGAATTCTGTGTTTGAGCATTATGAACATGCATTGAAATGCCTTTCTCCAAGATTTATCATTGATCCCTCACTTTTTTCCCGTTCCATGACCTCCCTGATTTTCTCAGACGATCTTTTTCTTACGGAGGATCAGTGCAAACAAATCCAGGAAACACCCAATGTCGAAGAGGTGCAGCGGGGGATTGGACTCTGGCAGCACGGTCTCTTTCCCACACTTGCTGTTAATGTGTTATATAAAGAAGAAGATGAACTTGAGCAAGCCATAGCAAGAATAACCGGCATAAGTGATGCAATCAACCTGTTTTACAGAGTAAAATCTTTCGTATTTCAACCGAAGGGCGATAGTGATCTTTCAGCCTTTTGCTACAAAGATGGAAAATTAAGAACCACTGTGAGAAAACTCCTTGAAGAGCTTGTTGAATCACCCCTCATTCCCTTGAATAACCTTTCGATGAAGACAGGCATATCAAGAGATAAAGTTTACAGAGATTACGAATGCATTGCGAAATCCGGACTTTTCAAGATAGAATATAGTGTGGTAGACCCCGCAATTGCCGGGCTCTCGTTTCTTCAGTCGGGTTTCCTGGTGGAAAATAGTAATAAAAAGGACTTTATTAGCAAGTTAGAGAAATTGCCAATATTCATGGATAGGCTATTACTATCCAGATGGAGCTTTAACAACGTAATTTACACTCTCTTCTGGACAAAGGACTATGTTGATTTCCTCAACGTCCATTCAAGCATGATGAGGTATCTTGGGGATGATGCTACTATTTTCTCCGTCTGGCAACCGAGAAGCTACCTGAATAAGGCGCTCTGGCTAAAAATCATCAGGTCATGAAACTGAATGCTTGACCACGGGCATTATCTTTTACAGAGTTGAGTTGAACCTTCAAAATTCACTAACTATTCAAAAATAATTAAGGAATCGTTATCAAATAAAAAGAAGACTAAAAATTAAACAACCAAAAAAATAAGAAGAAATAATTGGTCATTATCTCTTCTTTCTTATCAACACTCCTGCAGTTCCTGCTATGATTCCGATTAAAGCAACTGCTGCGATTATTTCGTAAAGTTCAATATTGGGCGGTGACGTTTGTGAGGTTGTGGTTGTTTTCGGAGGAGTTGTCTTTGGTGCCGTTGAATATGGAGAATATCCCCAATATAGTGTTGGATCTTTGCTTGGGAGGTTATAAACTTTCAGGATTACTGTATAGTTTGAAGAGATTGTTATGGTGAAATTCTTGTATTGCGTGCCGTTGATATATACTGTACTATTGAGTATTTCTGAGATAGTTGCGTTGCCCACATCCTTGAATGGTATCTGGACAACAAGAGTTCCGTTTCCAGTCGAATTAAATGATAGCGTTATGTTGCCTTTTCCGATAATGAGGTTGGTAACTGTAACATTGTAGCCTGTGGCGTTGGCGTTTCCGGTGTGCGTGCCTGAAGTTGGGCTTGGCTCTTTCACAAGCGTGATATTTACTGGCTTTACTGGTCTTGATGTGGAAACTGTTACGTTCTGGGAGTATGGATAGTAACCATTAGCGTAGGCAGATATTGTATATGTTCCGGATGTTACTGACTGACTGTAATATCCCGTGGAGTTTACGTACACGATGATGCCATTGATGAGAAGTGATGCATTGACGTTATCAGGAGTAATGTATCCTGACAGTGTCACTGCATTGCTTATCTGGGTTAACACGACATTAACGGTAACCGTTTTTCCTGCCTGTAGGTTAATCTCCCTCACACTGCCATTATATCCATTGGCAGTGAATGATAAGTAATAAGTGCCGGGCAGTAGGGAAATGTTAAAGCTGCCATCAATGACTTGAATAATCCTGCCATCAACAGTCACGGTTGCATTTCCCGGGGAAACTGTACCCTTTACATACCCATATATTTCGTGGGTTATGGGAGCAAAAGTTATGGAAACGTTTTGTGAAGCACCAGCCACTATAATCGTCCCGTTATTAGGTGAGGCTTGATATGCGCTTACCAATCCTACCGTGTACGTATATGTTCCATTTGCCAGCAAAAAGGTATACGATGTTCCATTGATTGCTCCTGAATCAATCCCATTACTGAGATTCACATACCATGAGGTTCCTGCTGGAAGGCCAGCTTCCGTGAACGTAACTGTGTATTTTGACGCGACCTTGACAGGTGTGAATGTTATGCTCTGGCTGACATTCTTTCCATTGAATGTTATGCTTCCTGATGCTGGTGATGCCGTATATCCTGATACCGAACCTATGGAGTAGGAATATGTTCCATTTGCCAGCAAGAAGCTATACGATGCTCCTGTGATTGCTCCTGAATCAATCCCATTACTGAGATTCACATACCATGAGGTTCCTGCTGGAAGGCCAGCTTCGGTGAATGTGACTTGATACGTGGTTGTGTTAACTGAGGCATTGAGCGAGGCCACGTTTGTTGAGAGCAAGGATACATTAAGCTCAGCATTCCCGGCTACTTTATATTGGGTCGTAGTTTCGTTGCCATTAAAGTATAAATCGCCCATTAATGCCATACCATTGCTCTGGGCATAATTCACGTTATAAGATATGTTCCACGTTCCATTGCTTGATGTCTTCATCTTACCGAGAATATTGAAAGCACTGTAACTATTTCCTAATAACGAAATCGTTGTCGTTCTTACGGAGTGATATACAGAATTTGGCAGATATGAGGAGGCGGGATCAGATGTGTTTACAAATAGCAATGCAGGCGTTTTCTGATTAGCGAATGGCGTATACCCTGCCCAGCTGTAAATATCGGCAGTAGGTGTCACCATGTAAGAGGTACTTGTTGTTTTTGTTCCATTGCTGGATATTATAGTTTCAGTATATGAGAGATTGATTACATAGTTGCTGATTGCGTTGACTGAATAGTTGAAATATAAAGTACTCATTAATGGCATTGATTCAGTAGTACCATTACCCAAATAAGTAACGTTATCTTCTCCCGTTCCTATTTGAACATAATCCGCATAGGAACCTACCGGGAATAAGGAAGCAAATATCTTTTCGTTGCCAGGGGAAGATGGTAATTTGGAAAAAGTTATGGGAACGCTTGTATTGGAACTCACGGTAATCGTGCCGTTATCGGGTTGTGCCTGGTATATGCTTGCCAATCCTATCGTATATGAATATGTTCCAGGGGCAGCAGAGAAAGTTATTGTGGAGGTTTTGGAACTACTGGAATGACCGTTAAATGTAACTGACCATGGTGTCCCGTTTGGAATGCCGTTTTCATAGAATGTGACATTATATTTATGATTGGAAAATACTATTGTAGGAATGACCATATTTTGTCCTGAAACGGTGAAATTCCCTGAAGAAGGCTTTGCAAAGTAACCATCCACGTTAGCTTTCACATAGTATTGATATGTTCCATTAGCCAGTGTAAGATTTATGCCAGTGTGTCCAATTAAATTTTCACAAAGTGTTTGAGCAGAGGCGTTATAGCCTTGAGTAATGTTTTTCCATGAAATACTCCATGAATTTGAATTACCACCTGGAAGTCCTGATTCCGTGAAGTTTACTTGATATGCCCTGACAAATGTTATATTTAGCGTTAACGCTTTTCCATCCACAGATAATAGTTTGTTAAAGAACATAAGAGAGGTATTCCCCATGTAAGGAATGTAATCTACTGGTGATACCATATCTATCGCTTGAACAGCATAACTCCCATTTGGCAAAGAAACAACATTTCTTTCTGTAGTTGTCGTGTTTAGAATGCTAACATGACTGCTCTCATTCAAAACTCCCACCTCCCATTGCATTCCTCTTGGAAGCCCCTTTTCAATGAAAGTTACATTATAATTATGAACCACCGCTGGAGACATCTGGTTCTGGAAATTCTTGGATGGTGTGTGCGCAGACGAACCCGCCGGCATCATGACAATCACTATCATGAATATTGCAACCATTATTGCGAGGATTCGAGACATCTTCAAATTTAATATCCCATCTTGAGTTAAGTTTTGTGCTTTTAATCTCATTTCTTTTGGTACCATTATGAATCATTCTTTTAAATCGAAATGAGTATAAAGAACATAGCTCCAATTTTTTAACATGTGATTTCAGCATTTTAACTGGCCACAAGGTTTTTTTCTATCTTAGCTAATGTTTTGTTATTCTTTATCGAAATAGAAATTTTGCCGATCTTGCTATTATCTGAGAACTCATCAAAAAAGGAACCAATTCAATGCCAATAGATTTGTAGAAGTTGAAAAGTTCCCCCATCAAACTATCCTTGAAAATGAAGGAATGAATATGTATGAGAAGTGTTGATCAGGCTTGCCCAAGAATTACTTGTCGGGGATTGCTATCTTATGTTAATTTTATATCCTGCCTATTGAATTCCCTCCTTTTCAGTAATAGACTTGATCATTTTTGCATCCAAAACAAATAATTTACCGCCATCCATTTTGACCGGGTTAAGGTCAAGTTGTTCAATGAAGTCCGACTCTTTGGACCCCAATTCCGAAATTTTTAACAGGAAATCTATCAGTATTTTCCTCTCAATAAATTTTCCCCTGAAGCCGTTGCCTGTAAATCGTCCAATTGATACTTCATCGATCATGTCGTTGCAATCCTGTGCCTGAACGGGAATAAGTCTGAATGTAACATCATTATAAATTTCAGTCAATGTTCCCCCCATCCCAAGCATTATGGAAAGTCCAAATTCTGGATTTCTTGATAAACCTACAATGATTTCCAGACCTCCCTGAATCATTTCTTCTACCAGAAAAGACGATCCCGGAAATTTCTTTTTCATTTCGTTTATCTCATTCCTCAGCACCCCAATGCTTTCGATGCCAATCTTGACACCTCCTAATTCAGTTTTGTGCAGCACCTTTTCGTCTGAAACTTTCAGTGCTACCGGAAAATGTATGTCTATGCTTTCGGGTGGTTCATTTAGAAGAAGACCCTTTGGAACCATTATGCCCATTTCCTTTAATGCCTGCTTGAGTGTAAATTCAGTCTGTGGCTCTCTCCTCAATCTCTCCAATATTTCATTAGAATCAATCATTATTCCTTTCCCCCATGTATTTTGAATAATTATAAAGCGCTTTTATGGATAGAACGGTTCTTTCTATGGAAGGGTATGCAGGAATCTTCCTCTTCTCAAATTCCCTTATCAGCTCAGTTCCAAGCTTGGAACCTATTATTCCAACAACAATTGGCTTCCCAGCCTTGGAGCGTTTTGCTATTATATCTGCGATGCCCAGGTTCATCTTCGGTGTTTGAGGGAGGGCATAGGCTATAATTCCATCAACGTTTTCATCATCCAGTAGAGCTGAAAGAACCAAACCGTATGATTCAGGAGAACCGTCTGCAGTCAGATCTACCGGATTCTCAGCCGAACCAAATGCTATTATTGAACCTCTAATTCTTTGCTTTGTTTCCTCTTTCAATGCTGCCAGGTTCATTCCTATTCCGTGATCTGTTGCGGAGACATAATCAGTAGTAATAACACCGACACCACCTGCAGTTGTAACGATTGCAATGTTCTTTCCTCTGATTCTTGGCGAATAAGATAATATCTTGGAATAATCAATAAGTTCCACCTCATTGAACGCCCTTGTTGCACCAGCTTGCCTTAGCATGCCATCAAATATCCTGTCATCAAGTGCCATTGAACCTGTATGAAGGGAAGCTGCTTTTGCTGAGGATCCAGTACGACCCGACTTCAATACTACAACAGGCTTTGAACGATTCACTCTTTTCAATGTCTCATAGAATAATTTTCCATTGTCCACGCTTTCAATGTAGATCGCTATGCTTCCTGTATTAGGATCGGAGTTAAAGTGCTCCATCAGTTCAATCTCATCCAGATCAATCCTG
>JAKAUD010000046.1 GCA_021827885.1 Thermoplasmata archaeon
CCGATCTTTGCAAAGGAAGAAAATGTGCTTTTATATCAACCAGCGTTGACAGGGATGTTGGAGTGATTGATCCATCCTTAGGATATGTAAGTGCTTTTTCTCAGAAACCAAGAACTATTGCTGGATCAGTGATTAAGATTCTTGGAGACTTATAGAACTATTACTCAGTATTTTCATATTAAAATTTTCTCGGTCCCGCTTCATACAGCTGAGAAAATGCGAAATTATGAGCACCTAACGTGATTTTTATCAGTACTATACTAGTAGTTTAGAGTGTATTAATGGTGCCTCGCACAACTTCAACTGCACCGAGATACTTAGGAAATTGATCTGGTACAAGAATGCTCGATGAAAAGACCCCACGCCATCTTTTTCCCCTTACTAAATAAAGCTTAACATAATCGGTATATTCGAAACCTTCGGCTGAATCTGTATAATAATATATTTTTGACATTCCAGTTTCTCTCTCTACTGCAAGTATCATAAGATTGGCTGTTGAAATTATCAAATTTTTTTTCTTGGCTTCAGTAAGTGCATTATGAAGTCTCTCCGCGAATTCACCTTTGAATGACATGATATACTTTAGAAACATGTGACTGTCGACGAGCGTACCATAATTGTTTATCCCCATTTCCCGGGCAATAGCCGACTTGTTAAACCATCCATTATGAGCAAGGTAAACTTCATACTGATCATCAGACTCAAAATGCGGATGGCTTGCCATTGTGCCCATTGGTTCTCCGGTCGCCGCTCTTCTTGCATGAACAATAAGGTTTCCATTGTAGAACTCTGGCATAGTGGAATTGAATACAGGTACACTTGATCGAAAATAATCGACTGATTTGCCGCTGTGATAAACATATCCCCAGCCATGGTCGTGTGATCTAAAGTCCCCTTCCTTTGCTGTAATTATCGGATCATTTTTAGTAACCTCAAGAAATGATTTGAAGATTAAGCCAAAGTCGTCAGAATAATCCCCAGTAAGACAGAACATCCTGCACATAAAATTGTCAGTGTTTACTTATTAATAATTCTTCATTAACAATCTCACTGCTTGCTTCACGGCATAAATTCTTTCTTAGGAGGTGCGCCAACACCCGGAAGATCGCGTTCTAAAACCACTTCCCCATTTTTCATCAAAATACCGCTATCCACTGAATCTTTCGCAATATTGTTGTACCCATCCAGATCGGCATATTTTACTCCTGATCTGGACAAAGCAACAATGAGACCGGAAGTATTAGCAAGCCTTGTCTCAACCATGCAACCGATCATAACAGGTACACCAAAAGATTCGGCAACGTCAACCATCTTTATTGCATCACTGATACCGCCGGATTTCATGAGTTTAACGTTGATCCCGTCTGCGGCTTCCCTAGAAAGGATATCCGCAACGTTCCTTTTGGTAAATATTGATTCATCCGCAAATATAGGAATATCACTGTTGTCTCTTGCGAATTTCAATCCACTTATATCATCTGCCGGGACTGGTTGCTCGAGAAATTCGATATTGAAATCCCTGAGTTTTTTAGATATTTCTACGGTCATCTTGGGGGTATATGCTTGATTGAAATCCACATAAATCTTGGGTTTTGATCCTACAACGTCTCTGACAACTCTAACGCGTTCCACATCCTGGTCTATTCCAGATCCCATCTTTATCTTGAACACTTTGATTCCCATACTAGCCAGATCTATGGCCTGCTTTTCAGCAGATTTTGCATCTACAAGATCCACTGTATATGATGTGGCAATGCTGCTTTTATGATTGCCCAGTATTTTTTTTAGATTCTGGCCAGATTTTTTTCCTATTATATCCCAAAGAGCGCAGTCAATGGCATTTCTGCTGGCCTTAGATGATTTCATCATTGACTTCATCTTATCATTTACAAGTTCTGGAGATTCTTCCATTCCTATTAGATTCTTAGAAAAGGCCGAAAGTTCATATTCAATTGAACCAAGGGTATCGCCGGTTATGAAAGGAGTTGTTGTGGCCTCGCCGTAGCCCACGGTTCCATCATCTGATTCCACAGACACGAAGTATCCTTCGTATGATTCTGTGCTACCCAATGCAATCTTGAAGGGTTTCTTCATTTCTATGCTGACTTTCCTGAAGACAATTTTTTTAATCATTGGAAGGAAAGAATTTGTTATAATATTAAACTGTTCCAGGTCCCTATTTTTTTGACTTTACCAGTTCTATTGCCTTCGATATGTCATAATCTACACTCTCTAGAATTCTACCAGCATCTTCATTTGAAAGCCCAAATTGCTGTCTAAGAATACTCACTGCCCTGATTTTCAGTTTTTGATTGTACCATGAACCCATGTTTGACATAGTGTTCTTGTATGTCCTTCCAAGTCTTATCGCCACAGCCGTTGAAATAATATTTAATGTCATCTTCTGTGCAGTACCTGCCTTCATCCTGGTTGAACCTTGAATTACTTCTGGTCCGGTTATGAGTTCTATACAGAGGTTTGATATTTCATGTATGGGCTTATTGAGATTACATGTAATGCCAACAGTGGTACAACCTAAATTTCTAGCGTATTTCAAAGCTGTAATTACGAATGGTGTGGACCCTGATGCCGTAATTCCGATAACCAAATCATTTCTGTTTATTTTCATGTTTTTCAATGCATCTTCTGCATCCTTTTCACTGTCTTCTGAACCCTCTATTGACTGAACAAGGGCACTACTGCCTCCAGCCATTAAGTAAGCAAAAACGTCTGATCCCATCCCGTACGTAGGTTTTAACTCCACAACATCCTGAGCTGCTATTCTACCGCTGGTTCCTGCACCAACATATATTACTCGCCCACCATTTTTAATTGCCCCGTAAGCCATCTCAGCAGCCTTTGCTATATGCTCAATTTCCCTTCCAACGGCTTCGTACGACTCTATGTCTGAAAGATGTATGAAGTGAGCAATTTCGTAAAAGCTCCAGTTATCGATGTCCCTTGTATAAGGATTAACATCCTCAGTTGTTCCGGCCATTTGTAATCACGAAAGGAGATATTCAAGCACTTTATATTTCATAGCCATGGTTTTTCATTTTGCAGGAATAATCGTGCCACCTATCATTGTACCGACAATATTCATGCTGGTATCAAGGAAGTTTATATCCGCTCTCTTTCCTGGTGCAATGTCACCGCGATCATTAAGTCCGAGGAGTGCGGCTGGGTTTGTGGAAAATGCCTTTGCAAGATCAGTTAGGTTCGCACCAATAGTGTGAAGGTTGCGAAATGCCTGATCCAAGGTAAGTACACTTCCAGCTATTGTATCAGTCCCAGAAATCCAAGCTACACCGTCGTGCACTTCTGTTTTCAAGCCTCCAAGCACCGACTCTCTCTGTTCTGTTCCACCAACTGATAATGAGTCAGTAATTGCAATTACTTTATTCCATCCTTTCATCTTTACCATTATTCTGATTGCTTCTCTGGAAACATGATGGAAATCTGCGATAATCTCAAGAAATGCATCTGGGGACAGCAGGCCAGCCCCCACCATGCCAGGATTTCGGTGATCAAATTGTGTCATTGCATTATAGAAGTGAGTCATAGCTTTAACGCCGCTTGAAAGTGCTACCGATGCTGTCTTGAAATCAGCACTGGAATGCCCGGCTGAGACAATTATACCGGCCCTCTGCAACATGGCAAATGCACTGCCAAAATCGGCGAGTTCAGGCGCCATATCCATAATTCTGAGAGTCCCGTTACAAGAATCCAATATTCGCTCAATTTCAGAGAAATTTATGTTTCTGACAAATGCGGGATTATGTGCACCTTTCTTTTCCTTACTTATGTATGGACCCTCACTTCTGGCACCTATAATTCTAGCCTCACCGTTATGTTGATTCATGACAGTTCTTGATATCTTATTTACAAAGGAAATAAGATTCTCTGTGGAGGCTGAAACACAGGTCGGTATAAATGAGGTAACACCTGTCACCGCAATTTGCCTAGCCCATCTGTGAATTTCCTCTTCATCGGATTCCATAGCATCAACACCATAATAGCCATGAGTATGGATGTCGATGAAGCCAGGCACAGCAGTATGTAATCTGAACTTATCCATTGTTTCATAAATCGGATGAAAGGATAAGCTCTTCACCACACCTTCAGATATGTTGATATATCCATTTTCAAGAATGCCGCCGGCGGCAACGATTTTCGTACACGAAACACTGAACTCTCTCATTTTTTCCAGACGAAATGAAAGCTATAGCGTATTAAAGAACTTGTTGCAAGTACCTTTGTGGTGATGAAAAATTTATACAGGACGATTGGCTATTTTGCCAAATGACAATAATGCTAGATGAAATAAAACAGGAACCTAATGCCATTAAACAGACTTATCTGAAAGAGGTTAAGTCCATTCAATTGGCAAGTGATATAATTTCCAATTCCTCCATGGTTTATATAAGTGGAAGTGGCACCAGTTTCCATGCTTCAGCATTTCTCAGTATGTTATTAAATAAGGCCGGGTTTCCATCCTGTGCGATTCAAGCATCAAATTACGATGAATTCCTTCTGGACCGGATCCGGGAAAAATCTGTAAACATCATTTTCAGTCAGTCTGGAGAAAGCACAGACGCCCTCTTTAACCTGACTCTTTCAAAGAAGAAGAAAATTTCTGTAATAGGAATAACTAACGAAGAAAACAGCACACTTGCAAAGAATTCTGATATATGCATAGTTACCCGAGCAGGTAATGAAAGGTCCGTTGCTGCGACGAAGAGCCACTCCGTCCAGCTTGCTTCTGCGATTCTGATATATCATAAAATAACCGGAAATGAACCTGAGAAGGTCCTGAACAATGTAATTAACGGAATATCTGAACTTATTGTAAATCAGAATGAGATTAATAGATTATCACGTCGTCTGTCCAACCACGTGGTTTTTTTAGGTTCAGGATTAGATTATACAGTTGCGATGGAGGGTGATCTAAAATTTAAGGAGACTTCGGGCATATACACTGAATCTTATGTCACCAGAGAATATTTGCATGGCCCCATCCATAGATTAGGTAAGGAAACATCAGTCGTCATTCTTTATGGAGATAAAGTAAAGGATGCGCCAGTTATAAGCAGGATAAAGGAAATTGCAGGTAATCCATTAATAATAGGAAGCTCGGATGGAGACATCAAATTCGAAGAAATGAATATGTTGGAAAAACCACTAGTATATCTTACTGCTGTCCAAATGATGGCTAATTTTAAAGCCGTTGCCATGGGGCAGGATCCGGACCATCCAGCCAACCTGACTAAGGTAGTAAAAGAATAGAAGTGTTTTATATGATCCCAAAATATTTCAATCTATGGCAAGTAAACGTGACGAACTTGAGGAGTTACTGAAGAATTTTATTGATGCCAATTACGCTTCTGCTGCACCTGGAATGGATATTCTGGTAAGAGGAAATAACTTCAATTTCGAGTATTGGACTGGTTCTATTCCTGAACTCAATTTTAGTTACAAACGGGATACTATTTATGACATGGCGTCACTGACGAAGCCCGTAGTTACTGCAACACTTGTGATGAAGATATTAGAGGCAGGAAAGATCGGACTTGAGGATACACTGCAATCGCTTGGAATCTACAGCTCAGAATTCGCCATCAGCAAACTTACCATACGAGAACTTATTACTCATACCTCAGGATTGATCCCAACATATCCATTGTACAAATACGGTACTACTAGAGAGGATTATCTCCGAACTATCGCGATAATGCATGAAAGAAGACTACCGGTTGCAGAGGAATACAGCGACTTAAATTATATCCTTCTGGGTTTAATTATTGAACGCATTATGGGTAAGAATCTGGACGATATTGCTCAGGAATATATTTTCAAACCAGCTGGCATGAAGAACAGCTGCTTCAATCCAAAGGCAGATCTAGAAAAAATTGCACCTACGGAGAATGATCCAGACAGGGGCGGTTTAGTATGGGGAAAGGTGCATGATGAAAAGTCCTACTACCTTGGTGGAGTAGCAGGTCATGCAGGGATGTTCAGCACAATTGAAGACATGGGAAAATATGTTGAAGCTCTTTTGAATTATAAATTATTGAAGAAACAAACACTTGATGAGATGATACAACCTCAAAATGCTTTTATTGGAGGTATGTTTGGAATCGGATGGATGATAAAAGTTAGGAAACCGATTTCTCCCAGTCCATCCTTTGGCTATAATGGTTTTATGGGAGATGTGGCTCCAGTTGGAACATTTGGGCATACCGGTTTTACTGGAACCTCAATATCCATAGAACCGTTGTCGGGTACCTCTGTAATAATACTGAGCAACAGGGTATACCCTACGAGAGAGAATATTGGAATACTCAGGTTTCGCAGGCTGTTCCACAATTTAGTTTACTCACACATTCCAGAGGGTGATTAGGTTAATTAGACTAAATATTATCTCAAAAAATGCATTTTGTATCTGTGGATGGTGGTGCAACCAAGACACTGGCCGCGTGTTATTCAGAGGATGGCGATATTCTTGGGGTCGGAGTAGCCGGACCCAGTAACTTTAGAAATATTGGTGTAGAAAAGACCAAAGAAAATCTTTCTGCTGCTGTTAATAAAAGTCTCGAGAGAGCAGGCCTCAATAGTAATGATATTTCGCAATTCTCTTTCGCCCTTGCCGGTGTCAAAGATTCAAAGAAATCTACCGAAATCATCCAGACATTCATTGGGGAAATGAGATATGGAAGAAAAGTGATGGTTCTTAACGATGGCGAAGCTGGTTTCAACTGCAGGTTTCCAGGAAAGGATGGGATAATAGCTGCACCTGGAACTGGAATGATTGCATACGCCCGTAGAGGTAGTGTTTTCGAAAGGTCAAGTGGATGGGGATGGTTCATAGGGGACGAAGGTGGTGCCTTCTACACAGCCAGAAGATCAATTCAGGAATCAGCAAAGGTGTTCGACGGGAGACTTGAATCGGATAGTAGGATTCCTGAGGCACTCCTGAGATACTTCAGAGTTACTGAGCCAAGACAGCTTGTGAATGAAGTGTATACAGATCCGATCGATATCAGAAGGATCGCGGCATTTACCAAAATAATATCAGACTATGCAAACAATGGAGATTTCATGGCCATATCACTGCTCACGGAGTCAGCTCTGGAATCGGCAAAGTGTGTGATTGCCCTTAAAGAGCGTGTCTTCAGGGATACTGATGTGAACTTCAGCGGGTATGGCGGTGTGTACCGGGCTGGCGATTTATACTGGAAAACTCTCATAAAGTCAGTTGCAGATAAGTATCCAGCAATGAACCCAATTCGGCCACTTTACGGTTATCATGCTGTAATAGGATCAATGTATCTTGTTTTGTCGTCGTTAAAAATTGATATGGAATTTGATCCAGATATTGTGGCTAAGAACCTTGAAAAAGCAATAGAAGGAATCTCTTCGACTGAAAGGCGGGAATTTCTCTTGATTTAGTGACTCATGATAATGTAGATTTTTTTGTAGTGAGTAGTTATAATCCCCACTTGCTATCACTATGATATGAACTTCACCGATCTGCATGAAGATATAGCTTACTCATCTCAGAAGATAGATGTTATAGATGGACTAGAGCAGTCAAGCATAAAATTGCTTTCAAGATTCGATTCAGCATTCATTCTTTCTTCAATCTTCCCTTTCTTCCCATCAATGCGCCCCAGTGAAACTGAATCAGGTAGTAGCGGTGGAACGTTTGACCACTACAACATTCCTGACTGGAATGTTATGATGGAACAGATAAGCTTTCATATGCTCCTTGAGAGAGCAAGAAAGATAAAACTTGTTAGGAGAAAAGAAGATCTTGATGAATCCGGGATAAAACTACTATTGGCTATGGAAGGAACAGATGTTTTACGGCTCCCAGAGGATATTTTTACAATTCACGCACTGGGTGTTAGGTCAGTAGGACTAAGCTGGAATTACGACAATAAGTTCGCAGCAAGTTATCTTTCTCGTAAAGATTATGGGCTTACGGGCTTTGGCCGCAAGCTGGTTTCTTTCTGTAAGGATCTTGGTATTGCAGTGGATCTATCACATGCGAGTCCAAAGACCATTGAAGATGTTATGAGCACAGAGCATGGTCCGGTTTTTATTTCACACGGAAATCCTGCTGCTGTTTTCAAACATGCTAGGAACTATTCAGATGATATTATCAAGGCTATTGCTCACGAGGGGGGGATTATAGGAATCACTGGAATACGTTCAACTCTGGGATATGGACAGGATATAGATGCCTTTCTAAGGCATATAGAACATGTTGGGAAAGTAGCCGGATGGAAACACGTGGCCATAGGGTCTGATCTCCTTGGAGTTGACCAGCCGGTACCGGGTCTTGAAGACGTCTCAAAATTTCAAGTTCTCCTGACCATGCTTGGGAGTCAGGCAGAGGACGTTCTATGGAGGAATGGACTGAACTTTTTTAAAAGAACTCTCTGATCTTCTTATTTATTTATGTAAGTGGATTGGCTTCTATTATCCAGCATGGAAGTCGAGAAGTTTCAAGTAATATTTTTTCTTCTCGAATTTACGAGTCAGGCATTTTCAGATGCCTCAAAATTGAAGACGACCAAGCTAATTAGTTGGACAGATTAGAAGTCTTGAGTACCTTGCATTGTTTATTCAAATCTTGTACAAAACTCATTCTGTTAATACGGTGATCAAACAGTGCATAACAGTTTAAATAACCATTGATCCTAAAGACTGGTCACAGGAAAATAAGGGTGTAATTTTTTTATTTGTAAGTTAATCCTCAACTTTTAGGAAGCGTTAGCAAACGTTGTGGCTTATACCAAGTGATTTAAAAATGTTCATCTCTTTTTCGATCTCCCTCGTCTTGCATTATATCATTTCTCAGCTTAAGCAGCTATAGGGGACATTCTAAACAGAATAGCCAATTTGCGGACTTAATATCACAATGTAATGTTTTTGTAGCAAGTGCTTCTTTATATCCCACTATGATTTTTTTTACAATATAAATGAGATTTTAGTTACTGGGAATTTTGATTCAGGGGGAAGAGCACTGCCTCTTTATGTCGCATAATATTTCTCAACATGCTTCCATTCCTTAATAAGGGTAATGTAATTTCACCCATACCTGATTTCTTAATTTTTTTACGGTGGTAGAATGTAATCTCATCCATTTATGACTTCAATCAGATATTTTTGTTCCTTATGAAATTTCCCTGAAGATGTTGTTGAGTAATACGCAGTATATAGTGTTCTACCATGAGAGCAAAGAGAGTTGATAAACCTTTGATCTTATAAACTACGTACAAGAGTCTTTGAAAAGTGCAGCAAATTCGGTTCTCATGAAAAAATTCTAATATGAATTCTCAAATCATAGGGTAATGAGACAATTAATTACAATATTATTAATGATAATAATAGTCTCCGGATTTTCTCTGATAACATCAACCAGCGGTGAAACAAATTTATTTGCCCATGATCAACAGCCACTGGCAATTGCAGATTTAACCAATGCCAATGTACCTATAGGTTATGACTTATACAACTACAACGGATCGCTCGCTGTTCATTACGGACTCCTAGTTGATTCAAGTTACTTTCACAAAGAGTATTATCCATCAGGAGCTAATCTTTCAATATACCAGAAGAATCTAGATTTTTTTAATTCTGAAGATTGCGCACATTTTGTATCTGAAGCGCTGATCCACGGTGGTCTCATAGCCCTTTCGCAGAACCCCCCGGGTGACAACCTTACAAATTACTTGTCAGGCTTTCCTGGAAGTTACGGTATCGTCGGTGTATACAGACTGGCAAATTATCTTGCCGGATACGATCTTCCAATCTTCCCTGCGAATTCCACCATAGAGGGGATTATTGGATACCAACCGATTCCTGCCTCATATAACGGTAGCCCACACGCTTCAGTATTTTACGTAACAAATGATTCACTTCTCCCATCATATTTCCTTTGGCCTGGCGATGTTGTAATAGATGGTGGAGTTGGAAACGGTCACTCTATGTTATATGTTGGAAACGATACAGTTGTACAAACTGATCCAGCTGGGACGTGGGATTACGTCCCCGGAGCAGATGCCAACATTACGTTCAATTACTTGAACCAGTACAATGGAGAAAACGTTTCAGCAATTTATATTCACATTCCAACATTTCGCGGAAAACACGATGTTAGAATAACCGCATTATCAGGGACATCAGTAATCCCAAGTGGATCTACAGCTGATACGGTAATACTCATAGGTTCATTTCCTCAGGGTGTCGGACTAGGCAACTACAGTTATTCGTGGTCGGATAACGGAAAGGTTTTCTCCGATGATCAGACTACAAAAATTATACTTAATCCCGGCGAAAATCAGATTGAGCTGGAAGCTACAGGAAGCAACGGTACCGCCTATGCTAATTTTACGCTGGAAGGGACAAGCGGCTTTTCTCTTTTTTCGTTTCCCGGTGTACTTATAATAGCATTACCGGTCATAGGCGTAGTCGTTGCTGCTTCTGCTATACTGTATCGTCGGAGGTAAGAAATAAGTCATGAGGATTGATAACGTACTGGCATATTGCTTTACTGATATGAAAGGTTCAGTGATTGAGTCAAGACTAGAGCGAACTCCTATGACTCCTGCTTCAAATACAAAGATTTTAACTGCCTATCTTGCAGTTGAAAAATATGGAATGAACCACACCTACAAAAAGTAATGGTATATT
>JAKAUD010000151.1 GCA_021827885.1 Thermoplasmata archaeon
GATTCTGTTTGCGCCTTATTCCATAAGAAAGCTTGAAGCTTCCCTCCTGACGAAGTTCAGGAGAGAGGATATAGCAGTTGCACATGAAAATTATTTACAGAATTTTATCAAGGATGATACTGAAATAATAGCAGTTTCAACAATGGATCCTTTAGGAATAGGCCCGACCACGATGTCATACCACGCGCTTCTGGGTGGCAGGCTTGATGCTTGGGTAAGGAGGGAATGGGATAACCTGATTGAAAGAATTAATGCAGCCCGTGCCGGTAAAAAAGCCAAATTGATAGTTGGCGGGCCCGGTGTTTGGGAGTTTACAGTCCTAAGGGACGAAATAGACAAGTATAACATGGACTATATTTTCCAGGGAGAAACCGATGATATACTCCCCACACTCTTTGAGCAAATAATGGAAGATGATATTGATCCCTCCATGTTCCAGCGCGGTTTCATGAGTTACGATGATAATTTCAGGAAGATTACCAAAAAGGATGATCTTTTCCTTGCAAGAGGACTTTCTAAGGCAGCGTATCCCAGGCTGGAGGAGATACCGAGAATTGTGAATCCATCGGTTAAGGGTATGGTTGAGGTTATGAGAGGGTGCGGAATTGGCTGCGACTTCTGCGAGGTAACGCTGAGACCGTTGAGATACCAGCCAGCCGAATATGTTATGGACGAGGTAAGAATCAATGCCGAAGCAGGTTTTCCTAATGCATGGCTCCATTCGGATGAGATATTCGCATATAAGCATGGGAATATGTACGTGCCAAATGAGGATGCCCTTCAGGAACTTTTCTCTGGAGTCATGTCAATAAAGGGTGTGAGAAGCGCAAATCCCACTCACGGCAGAATTTCAATACCGGCAGGATACCCGGAGATGATTGAGAAGTTGTCAAAGACCCTTAAGGCGGGACCAAGGAATTGGATTGGACTTCAGACTGGAGTTGAGACTGGAAGCGATGAACTTGCCAGGAAACATATGCCAAACAAGACTTTGCCCCTCAAGATTGGACCGGATGGAAGCTGGCAGGAGATTGTATGGCAGGGTGTGAACGTTGAAACGAGGAATTACTGGCGACCCGCTTTTACCATACAGGTGGGCCAGAACGGTGAAACGCCAGAAGATAACTGGGAAACGATAGCGATGATAAATCGCCTTAGCAATTCCTTTTCCGGGAGCATGCCCTTTGAGTTTTCTATAACCCCATTGATAAATGTACCCCTTGGAAGAATAAAATCAAGATCGCTGAATAGGGATATGCTGACTCAGGATATGATGGCAGTTTTCTATGCATCCTACAGGCATCTGGCTAAAATGTCTATAAGGGATGGTTATAGAGACGCTACGGGAAACCTGCTCGCAAGGTTTGGAACAGGATCAATAATATCATTGGGTGGATACATGATGTTAAAGTTCATAGAAAAGAGAGCCAGAAAAATGGGTGTTGATATAGATCGGGTAAAGAACTATGGATTGAACTCATCTAAAGAAATCACATCATTATCAGCACTTTCTAGAGCATGAGCCAGTCAATAATAAAAAATAGGAAGCCGCTTGAAAGTTCATTCATACCTCCAGAAATCATCCACAGAAAGAATGAGCTTGAAAAGATAGAGAGATCAGTCATTCTGCCTCTGAAAATGGGTTCCTCTACCAATCTCCTGATACATGGAGATTCGGGTACCGGCAAGACGGTAACGCTTAAGCATATTATGCTGAAGCATGAACGGCTCGGCATTTTCTATGAGAATGCCATTTCTGCAGGAAATTTCAAGAATATACTCGTTTCTGCCTTGCGTTCCATGGGAAAAATCATGCCGGATAGAGGAACCAGTTATTCCCAGATTTTTAGAAATATTGCCCTCACATCGGATAACATGAGTGTCTTGATAATTATTGATGAATGTGCAAATGCAATCAGGATGGATCCCAACGGCCTCTATAATATACTCAGGGCCGGCGAACTTTTTGGAGTCACGGTTGGTACCATACTTGTATCGGTTGAAGACCCGCTCATATATATGAGTGAGAGGGAGCGGAAAACACTTGGACTGTTTTCAGGGATGAAATTCCCCAAGTACTCGGAAGAGGAACTTTATTCAATATTGATGCAGAGAGCTTCTCTCGCACTTCGCGAGAATACATATTCTGATGATGTGATTCGGTACATTTCTGAAATATCATCATCGTTTGGCAGTGCCAGGGTGGCTATTGAACTTCTTCAGAAATCAGCATACAGCGCAGAATACAGAGGTGGAGAAGAAATTTCCAGTGACGATATCAGGGCTGCTAAATCCATGATTAATCCATACCTTACTGAGAGCAAGCTGTCCGAACTTGAAAGCGATGAATTGGTGATTCTTTTGGCTGTTTGCCAGTCCCTTGAAAACTCAAACAGCACCGATACCTCTGAGGTTTTTGAAAGATCCGCTTCCCTCTTTGAGCTTTACGGAAGGGAAGCGATTGATTTGCCATTCATATATAGAACCATGAAGAAGCTGCAGACGCTTGGAATCGTTGAAGGCAGGGTGATGGGCAAGGGTGACAGGAAGGGCGTTGAGAAACGGATAATGTTAAGTGACGTTCCAGTCGGAGTCCTAGCAAACAAGATCAGGGAAATACTTGAGAGGCTGTGATTCACCCAATGGCTGAACAGAACTAAAACCAGTCTTCAAGAGAAACCCTCTCCCTCTTTTTCGCATATGAAATAAGATATTGGAATGGCTCAAATGCCCTGTTTATGTATTTCTCGTAAAATGAATAATCCGGGTTGTCTTCACCTGTCTCCGCGATTATATTTCTCTTTCCGTCTTTCACTATGAT
Organism: Thermoplasmata archaeon; assembly: GCA_021827885.1. The sequence goes on from JAKAUD010000151.1 coordinate 2,822, forward strand.
CTCTAGCCTCTGGCCAGGGTTTTCATCCAAACCCATATTTCTGACGCTTCTTATTGCAGCTTTTTGTATATTTTCTACCCTGTAGTCTTCAAGTCTTCGGGATGGCTTGATATTCAATGTAAAATCATCCTTTTCCATCAGCCTTAACTTTGACATGTACCTATCCCTTACTTGTGTAATTCTGCCAGATGCCTCTCCTATTTCTGGGATAGTTTTACATTGTGAAAGTATTTCTAGCAATTCCCTCTGCATCTTCCTTGATATTTCAGGGACATCACTTCTTCTGAGATCTATGCCTCTCACCTTGAAACCGGAATTTTTTTTCAGCCCGAAATACCGATTGAGTGCTCCGAGGCCAGATTTTGACGGTGGTACGAAGAGCCATTCATAGTGTGCGTCAAGCACTATATTTATCATTGTTTCGTTGTGTATTCTTGTTATTGCATGTGTTATGTTTCCATTCCCTTTTACCCACAGCGAATCGACTATGCCATGTATTACCTTAAAGCCTTCATCCTCGCATATCCTCATTGCCCTTGAAAGAGCCCATCTGCCTATTGACGTTATTGCCTCGTGAAGTTCAATGCGTCCAAACCTTGCGTTCTTGTATCCCGTATATCCAAATGATGTCACTAGGAGCCACTTCAGGGCAATATCCCTATTCTCATATGATCTGTCCATTGCCTTTATTGTCTTGTAAATGAGCCTTTCTTTAAGCAATGGTTCTATGGCGCTGGAGAGAAATCCCCTCCAGTTCCTCTCAACGTAATAAGGGTTGTCGCCAGGAAGTTTTATTCTGTTTTTTCCCGGAGAAGCTTTTATGGTTTCTGGGGAGAGATTGTAATTTACAATAATTGTCGGGTACATGGATGAAAAATCAATTTCATATATGTTTTCATAGATACCCGGATCCGGTTGAAGGACAAAACCTCCGCGATCAGTGTTAAAGAGGCTTTCGATTGATTTTTCCCTTTCATGATCATCCTTGAATGCAGTGACGAGGATTCCCAGTGATAGTGCCCGATAGATTTCCATTGATGAAACAGCTGTTCCAGGGGTAACAATGGATGCAGTTTCCGGGTTTAATGATGATATTTTTGACAACTCATAAACCCCTTCCAAACCACTCTCTGAATAAATCATTGATGATTTGCTTATGCACATCTTCCCGTTGATCCTGATACGTCCTTCACTGTAATGTATCTGGCCATAAGATTCGTAAGAACCTCCTCTGCCTGAATATATTTTAGGAAGGGCATAACCTGCGTTTTCCATGTAGCGAAGAAACCTGGAAAGGTTTCCGTTGTGGTTGTCATATATGATAACTGTTGAATTTTCTATTTCGCTCGCAACATTTTCCATAGCATTCAATGAGACCCTTTCAGAGGAACCGTTTATTGTTATACCTGAAAAATTCCCATATTTCTGGCCATTCACGCTTATATCCATAGCAGGAAGCTGAGGATCAGGATCATACAGGGATTTTTTATCGAAGAATCGAAGTTTCTCCTTTGCCATAAATTTTAAGACCGGATCTATGAACGCGTTGAATACCGAGAATTTCCTCCCATAACCGCAGTATTGGATTATTCTTACGAGTTCACGCTCCTGTGATGGCTTAACGGTAACATTCATTCCTGGCATATTTCCATATATATCGCGTGATTCAAGCCAAGAATATCTTATCCATCCAGAACTGTCAAATTGCCTGGAGAGAAAATCAAGATCATATTTATCACCAGAAACAAATATTTCAGAATTGTTCCTGTGAACTGTTTTCTCTATGTTTTTTCCGTTAAGATTCCATAGCGTTATTCTATCTGTCCCTACAGCATTCACAATCATTTACCCGGTTCCTCGCTTATTCGTTTTATGATTTCAATCAAAACCGAGATGATAAACCGGTATTCGGTATCGATATCCCCTGATGATAATTCCCCAGCGTGCTTCTTTCCCATCAGTATGATCCTTTCCAGCCTCTGGACATCTTCATTCCTCATTGCATCCCGTGAAGACAGGATTCTAGAACATAGCTCCTCTACAGCCTGCCTTGACGTAATTGTTGATCTTCCCATATAGGTGCCTCCGCCGGGTTTATACCGACCATAGCCAGTTCAATTGGCTTCATGTAATATTTTAATTTGCCGGGACCCCCGATTACATTGAGAATAATCTTTGAACCATGGATTGAAGATTTTATCCTTAATAATTCAAGTATCGATTCAACCATCAACAGGTCCCATTCGTCTGATACCCTTGATATGATGAATATTATCACTTTCTCCATCTGCTGTTCCCGCAATATACGAATAAATTGGTAAGATGTCAGTATTCTTTGAATGAATACTTCTGAATCCCTGAGTGAATTCAAATGCTCTCTCGTCAATATTATTCCGTCAGATATGAGGAAATTAATCTTTCCGTCTTTTTCAACATAATCTATGCATCTCACAAATGAGTCCCAAGTGAAGCTTTCCGGGTTCCATATCCTCATGAATCCTCTTTTCACCATGATTGAATGATCTCCACAACAATACATTTATTCATGAAGAAAAAAATGAGTAAATGGTGTTCAACAGCGGTTTTTCAGATTTTACGTCATTGATAAACCCCCAGATTCTTTAAAATTTTGAAGTCGACTTTGGTAATTTCAAAACTGCCATTCACTTTTTTCAATGCCGATGAGCAATAATCCGCTGCACAGGAAGGTTTCGGTGTTCATGTTTATAATTACCATAATAAAAAACCTATGGCGCTTATATGTGGATGGGTGGATAAAAAAGGCATCAAGTTTACCATATAGAAACTGCCTTCCTGACACCATCTATCATATGAGTAAATTACTACATACGCCGTGAATGCTTCGATATCATTGCTTTCAAGGGTATATTCCAACAAAAATAATTATAATCACAATCGCATATAATCATCATAATAAAAAACAAAGAATATATATACTCTATGATGATGTAGTACATACGACCGTCTTGAGTCCGACTATAATCTTGGTACTGGTATTCGTGATAGGATTACTCATCGGTTTAGCCATCAAAAAGGGTATTGTTGCCGTTATTTTGGCATTAATCGCCATGTTCATTGCATCATATATAGGATTTTCTCTAGCTCCTAATTATTCTATGCAGGACATCCTTAGCAAAATTGGAAGCCACGTTAGCATTGTGGTGAATGAAGTAAACAAGCTTATATCAGTAGGATTTGCTGCATCATTAACTCTGACAGTGGTTTTGTTTGCAGTTGGGCTCCTGATAGGATTATGGAAAGGATAATGCTTTTCGTTGCGCAATCTCGTGTTAGATTGCGACAGACAGTTTAGGAAAGGATTTCTGTTGATATGCCAACCTTGCGAAGATCCATGAAGAATGTTGGATAACTTTTTCCAATGTTTTTTTCATTGAATAATATAGTATCTGAATGTCCTGAAACTATTGTCGCAATAGCTGCAGCCATTATCATTCTGTGATCCTTGAAATCAATCTTTTCGGGCTTTTTTATCTCCTTCCCTCGCTTTATTATCAGAGTTGAACCATCGTTGTTTATGATTGCCCCGAACAGTTCGGCGAGGTTAACGATTCCCAGGATTCGGTTGCTTTCCTTTATTGAGAGTCTTCCTATATTCCTCATGATGACACCGGCCTCAGAGAATATGCCTATAACAGCTAACGGGGGGGCGAGATCCGGGTTCTGGTCTACGTCCAGTTCAATGACACCAAGATTTGAGGCCCTGCATTCAACATCCAATTTCAGATCTTCCAATTGATCAATCTTCAAATAATTGCTTAAAATTTTAATAATGGCAGAATCCGGTTGAAGTGAAAAATTTCTTAGCCCAGATACCAAGATGCCCTTTTCTGAACTAAGCAATCCAAGCACTATGAAATAGGCTGCCGAGGAAAAGTCTGGCTCCACGCCTATCTCCCTGTTTTCATTGCTAATTTTACCGCTTACCCTGATAAACCCCGGCTTTCTTAGAACGGATATTCCAAATTCAGAAAGGCAATTTTCAGTGATGCCTATGTACCCTCCAGAAGTTTCTTTCCCACTTACTGTTATATTTCCATCAAAGTGGCCAGCTACAGCCATCATCATCAGACTGCTGACAAACTGGGAGCTCATCTCGCCATTGATGTTTACGTCCAAGCTGTTGATATTTGAAGCGTCAATCCTTATTTTGTTTTCTGGGATCCTGTTTATCTTTACACCCCTTGACATTAAGGCGTTTTCAAGTGGCGCATTTGGCCTCGACGAAAGAGATTCTTCCATAAGGAATGTGGTTTTGCATCTCTTGCCAGATAAGAGTCCAAGTGATAATCTGAATGATGTTGCTGATTCACCTACATAAACCGTGCCTGGGCACCTGAAGCTCCCCGATATTGATACCGTGCCACGATCATATTTCACGTCTGTGTTAATCTCTTTCGAAATGCCTATGGCCACAAGTTCATCGTCTGAACCGGTGATATTCCTGATTTGTGTTTTGCCGTTCCCCAATGATGCGATCAGAATATATCTTTGAGCATAGCTCTTGCTTGAGGGCGGAATTATAGTTCCATGTGGGGCACTGCCATGTAATTTAAACGTCATCTTGATCTCTTACTCTGGCCGGTTCGTTTGAGAAACTGGTTCTTATTGGCGAAAGATTGAAGTTTTCCAGTTCTTTGTAGGCATAATCTGCTTCCCGCTCACTTTTAAAGACAGCAAATATTGCTGGTCCTTTTCCGCTCTGCCCCAAACACAGTGGATCCAGGTTCCTAATCCTGTCCAATTTATGCTTATCATCCCCGTAAATCTCCATGAATATTTCACCGTTGGCTTTCATTGCCTCCAAAAACCTGCCTTCAATAATCATATCCTCTATAACCTTGAATCTTTCCATATATGGTGTAAAATCAAAACTTCCTGCGTTGAATGAACTTCTTTCTTCCTTTCCGGGGATCACTATTACATTCATCTCCTTCATAACAAATCTTTTGATCAGTTTATTTTCCCTGTTATCACAATAGCATAGCCCGCCATAGATGCATGAACATATATCATCAAAAGCACCGGTGTAGGATAATTTAAGAATTTTAGAAATTTCTGCGGATTCCTCTGCCAGTTGCTGCATCGAATTGAAAAGCCCAAATATCTTATCAATTCCCATCAGCAAGCCAGTGATAAGGGCACTGCTGCTTTTTAATCCGTTTCCTTGCGGTATTTTTGATTTTATCTCTATGTCATAATTTCCAGAAATACCGAATCTTCTCCTGGCTATGTTCCAGAATTCCTCAAAACGGCCTGACGAACTATTAGATTCACGCATCACTATTTCCATCGGCAGATCAATTGCGACTGAGGCACCTCGTCCATTTGCAAATGCGCTTAAGACGGATATTCCACCATTGATAGACACTCCCACATGGTTCATCTGGATTCGCTTTCCTCCAATCCCTCTCTAACTTCCGCAAACACATCCATATCTGGAAAATCACCATGAAATAAATTGTAGGACTCAAGAGCCTGCTGAAAGAACATCTCCCTACCGTTTATGCAGGTTGCGTTTGCCGTTTTAGCTACCTCAAGGAATTTGGTGCTTCTTCTTGCATAGAGTAAATCAATAGCTACGGCATTTTCAGAAAAATTTGATGATTTGACCGGAGATTGATCACCTTCATTCGTACCCAGCGGAGTGCAATTAATTACAATATCAAATCGCCCATTTGCGGGATACCCTGAAATTTCTGCCCCTTCCATATATTCAAATCCCTGAAACTTAGTTCTGGCCCTTTCCGGCTCTCTGGATAAGACGATAACAGACTTTGGCGTAAAATCTGAAAATATGCAATATAAAATAGTCTTGAATACCCCACCGGTGCCAGCAATGCAGATTTGCTTCCCATCTATTTCTATATTATTTGCCTCAAGGGTTCTCTTGAAACCTGAATAATCAGTGTTGTGTGCATACAGGGTTCCCGATTCGTTTGTTATTACATTAGCGCTTCCTATTCTCCATACCAGTGGATTCCTCTGCTCAATATGCCTTAATATTGTCTCTTTGTAGGGAGAAGTAACATTGAAACCGTTCATAGATGAGCTGGCAAATCCAATGAACTTTGCCATGGAAGAAATGTCAAGGTCAATGGCTGCATAAAAATAATCCATTTTCTTGATTTTATAGATTTCATTGAAGAGCCTCTGGCTCCATGATTGCCGAACGGGAGTCCCTATTAAGCCTGTTAGGTTCATTTTAGCATCATCTTAGATTTTCCCATTGAATTCTCTCAATGCATCCGATATAATGTCAGGGGTAACCGCTGTCAAGACTACCTCCCCAATTTTAACTGGCAAGGACATATAGATATTATTTTCTGATATTTTCTTGTCATTTCTAATGAACTTCAGGAGGATTTCTTTATTATAGCTGCTCATGCTGACCGGCTTTATTCCAAACCTGTTCATGAATTCAATAATGGCTGAGTAAACGTCCTCCTCCGCCAATCCCATTTTTCTTGAAATTATGGATTCGATGAGCATCCCAGTGGCTATAGCCTTTCCGTGACTAATGCCGGATTTGGAAATAGCCTCTATTGCATGCCCAACAGTGTGTCCAAAGTTCAGCTTTGCCCTTATACCTACCCTATCGTAATAATCCTTGGATATTATTCCATGCTTAATTTTCACGCTTTTTGAAATGATCTGTATTAATGCCTCCCTATTCTTCAACTCAGATATATCGTGAAACCTTGAAATTATTGAAAAGAGGTCGGATTTTTCTATGATCGCATACTTTATTACTTCACAAAGGCCATCTTTCATGTTAGAGTCTTCTGAAGCTGTGAGAAAATGGGTATCAGCCATAACGACTGAAGGATCATAGAATGTTCCTATGACATTCTTTATCCCTCCATAATTTATGCCGTTTTTCCCCCCTATTGAGCTATCGACCTGGGATAGAAGCGTCGTGGGAATCGCCATGAATTTCATTCCTCTTTTATAAGTGGCTGCCACGAAACCTGCCATGTCTCCTACCGTACCCCCTCCAATATAACCCAAAAGTGATGATTTCTCGATTTGCTCCTGAAGCATGATGGACATTATTTTCTGGTAATTTTTTATGTTTTTTAGGTTCTCCCCATCAGAGACTATAAATTTTATTACTCCCTGCCCAGAATCACTGAATTCAGAGATGTAATCGTGATATTTCTGGTCTATTCTACTGCTTACGATAAAAATGGCCTTCTGATTTTCATGAGTATATTCTGGGATGTGGTTTAGGACTCTTTCGCCAATAATATAGGTCATTTCAAAATTGCCATTTTTTAGAATGAATCTTTCTGCTTCGGGCATTGTATTACCACACATTGATCAAAGCCTCATATATTTAGTCTTTTTATCACAGTGAGCTTAAATGTCCACTTCAGAAGTGGCGATGAAAGTGCAACTTTTTACGCTTTCAAGTTGCACATGATCTGCTTTCACAAGATGTTAACGTACACCCGCAACAGTAATACAGTTAATGTGGACTGTCAAGTAAGGACGTACCAATTCCAATGGCATTTTCCAAGTAATGAATGCGTTAAACCTTGCGTTCGTATCAGATCAACAAAGAGTAAATCTTTATCAGACCCAGATTCGCAGTCAAATCAATCAGCTAATCGTTGCGTCCTGAGCCACAAATCTGGGCTCCAACAAGCCCATGTCTTCATTTGTGGGTTGTTAGCGCATTGTTCCTTTTTGCAATACGCATGAAACCTGCAAAGTTTGGTTTGACGAATAGAATAATCAGTAATTTCAACCCCAATCTTTCCCC
>JAKAUD010000015.1 GCA_021827885.1 Thermoplasmata archaeon
TCAACTAAATTTTGACAATGTCCGAATGGTGCTTATGACACAATCAAAAAATAAATGTTTATTTTTTTAAAAAAAGAATAGTTGTTGTTTTTTAGATTTATATCTTTTCAACTATATTTATATTTAATAGAGATTCGAATTTTCTAGCTGTCTTGATGTCAGGTTTGATACTTCCTCTTTCAATAGCAGCAATGAGTGTTCTCTTCTCCTTCATCCTGTCCGCCATTTCCTCCTGTGATATTCCAATCTTTGTTCTTGCTGATTTGATGAGTTCATTGAAATCAGGAACAATTTCCAAATTTTCAATATCGGAATCCTTCTTTCTGTTGAAATTTCTTGGATGATTTCCCCCGGTCATTTTTGGTACAGGTCTGGCCTGCGGTATGAACACAGGAGTTACGGATTTCTGTGGAGGAGAAACATTCTGAACTCTCATATTTTCAAGAGGAATGCCGAATTTTTCGCATTTTGGGCATACAGACATTATGGCACTGTCAATCTTCACTTTTTTCAGTCTCTCGCTTTTTTGCCCACACAGTTCACATTCCATTTATACCATACTCAGATCGCAATATTGGTTAATTAGTATTTGCGTTCAGAAAAAACCCCTGTCAAGTACTATCAATAACAGAATGGCGAAAACAAACATTAAAATGTAAATGGTGGTGTCCCATTTGAAAACCTTGTAACCATCAAGAGGAGGAATTGGAAGAAGGTTGAAGAAAGCAAGTGCAATATTCACTGAGCCTGCAATTGTAAGAACAAATCCAGGCGTTCCTCCAACAAATATGCTTATTGAGAAAAAAAACAGTCCTAAAATAGTATTGGTGATTGGCCCTGCTGCGGAGATTTTGCCATAGAGCTCCGGGCTTGTTACGTTGTACACTTCGGTTGCCCCTGGAGCTGCAAATATGAAACCGAAGAATGAAGTTACAAGTGCAAATAACACACCGAGGGGCCACATCCTGAATCTGGCATGAAATCCATACCTTATAGCCATCTGCCTGTGTGCCAATTCATGAAGTGCAAATGCGCTCACTCCTGAAAGCATTCCAGCTGGTAGATATAACAGAAGGAATTGTGAACCATACAATTGATTTGTATATGCAGAAAGCGCAATAGAAAATGCCAACCCTATGATCAGGCTTGCGATTGTGAAATCCTCAAGTTCACTTGAATTTCTTGTCCTTCCAAAGTTCAATATCTCCATCCCGGTCCCCTGTTAACCTGCTTTATTTCCCTTGCCTTGGCATAAACCCTATATGCCTTTCCTATGCCTATATCAAACATTATACTATAAATCATTGGGTTTTCTGGCAGGTTTTCCATTATGCATCTGTTTGCTAAATCCAGAATTTCCTTCGTGTCAACCATCAATCTGTCTTTTTGTTGCTTTGACAAATCCCTGATGTAATAGTAAAGGGCAACTGATAGCCTGACGTCCTTGAAATTGGATGCAAAGAAGAGATGGAAAATGTCTATTTCTTCTATTCTGTTTATTCCCAATTTCCTGTTGATTATCTTAAGAAGCTCATAAGATACTCTTTCAAGGTACTCAACCGGATAAAGATGTGTGTCAGGCGGATTTGATAGAAATTCCATTATGTCATCCACCATAATTGGATCTGTTTTCGTGGTGCTGATGATCTCCCCTTTGTCCATTCTTCTTCCTAAGTTGTAACTTCTCTTTAGTACAATTCCAGCATAATTAATGATTTTGTCCAAATATATGCTCTTTTTGAGAATTGAATTGAGTTTTTCATATTCATCTCCCTTGATGAGAGTTCCCTGAAGTTTTGCCAGCAGGTTTTCTGCATGAGTGAAATACCTTCTTTCAATCATAGAATATACAATTACCCCTGCAGAAACATTGTCTAAAAGGTTTGGATGATCCTGATAGTGTTTCAGTATAATGTCATACATTCTTGATTTCTCAAGTTCGAGGCATGCTTCATGAAACACTTTTCTCTTGTCCTTTAATGCTTTTCTTGAGTTGAAGAATTTAGTCAGATATTCGTTTAGTTCTTCAATTTTTCCCATATCCGGCAGAATCCTGATCATCAGTGAAATAACTTCAGGACTGTCTCTTGATTCTTTGGATATTTTCCTCAACAATTGAATTGCGATATCTGCTCTCCTGTCACCGAAAAGTTTTTCAACAATAGAAATACCCGGATTCTGTACTGGCTGAACCATGATTTTTTCGATTGCATTTTCCCTGAGTATTTTGTTTGACCAGTATCTCTCAACTACAATGGTGAGCGCATCCCTGTCCTCCTCTTTCTTCAGGTTAAGTTTCTTCATTGTTTTTGAGATTTCCTGCACATTCTCTGTAGCAGCATAAAGATTGATCAAGTACGGTGTTTTGTTTGGCAATTTTTCTATAAGTTCCGTCGCAACATCATACTTCGAATCCCCAATAAGCGCTTCTATCAAACCGGGTATGTCTTCACGTTTCTTTCCCTGTCCTGCAGCCTTTTCATAATAGTAAATCGCAGATGTAAAATCCCTTTTCGACAGGTAGAAATCGCCAAATATTAGAGATGTTTCCATATCTATATTTTTACCTTCTGAATTCTTGACTAGGATTTCCATTTCAGGCATTCTGTTTCCCTGCTTCAGGTCCCTTGCATAATTCAGTATGTCCTGTGCTTTTGCTACTTCATTTGAGATTATTTTCTGGTCTATTCCAATGGCACCTTCAATATCGTTGTCCCTGATCTTTATCTGTCTCATGAGCCTTAAGGCAAAGATATTTTCAACTCCGGAGTATTCTAAAAGATCCAATAAGTTAGCAGTCACATCCATATCACTGTTGGAGATGAATACGCTTTCTACCGGAGTAAAATCAAAATCTTCAAGGCCTCTGAGCTTGGATATTTCTTCAATTATCCTTAGAGCCTGCTGTGAAGTTATATTAGGGTTTATCTGTAGATATGCTTCAAGAAATGGTGTAGCCCTGATTTTTTCCATGGCTTTTTCTATACTGTATCTTGAATTAGTATTATTTCCAAAATGCTTCTCATAAAGAGATCTATAGTATAACAAATAAGGATCTGCATCAGAATCCATCATCGATAATATCTTCCCAACTGCCGAAAATTCACCTGATCTGATTTTTGCCCTTATGACGGGAAAATTGAACTGTCTCCAGTCTTTTCCGGGATTATTCTTTTCAATCTCCATTCGTATTTCATTGATAGTTGGACTCATTTCTATAGCTGTAATCTGCTCAAACTCCCTCTTTTTAGCAAAAAGGTACAGCATCGTTCTGCCGTTCTGGTCATTCATATTCTCCTTTACAAATCCTACATCAGACGCAGTGATTGTATCCGTGTAGAGAATGTCCCTCAATAAACACATAAAAGGGTCGGTATTTTTCTTGCCTGAATACTTTTGCAACTGGGAAAATGACGTGTCATCCCTTGCTGTTTCAAGAATTGCTATAGCGATTTCAGAATCAAGGTTTTCAGCCGGAATCCTCCCGAGTATCTGACCTGCCTTCTCGTACACCTTCATTCTAAGCATAGATTCCATGACTTTCTTTAGAGTCTCAGGTTCGTTGTCAAACCTGTCCTCTTCGGATGATTCGTATATCATCGCAATCTTCTGATACATTCCCTTCCTGTGGAGTTCAGCAATATATGTGCTTATGAACTGCATATCATGTGGGTTTTCCAAAAGATATCTTTCGGATTTTTCAACAAAGGAATCAATATTCCCCTTCCCTTTTTCTATAAGGGATGATAGTTTAAGCATCTCTGAGTCGGACATCGTGCTTCCCTGCAGTCCCTGCATAAGTTTTTCTGCATCATCAATCTTTTTTCCTTTCACGAGAAATTTGACAGCCCATACTATGAGATTCTGATGCCTTTCAATTAACTGCCTGTTGCTGTCGATTACAGATATAGCAACACCATAATTGTTTACATTCTCTGCAGCCCTGAAAAATGTTTCCATGCTCTCTGCATTCTTCTCCAATATTGAATGCCTGTCTAGAAAAAGATCTATGACCTCTTCATCTCGTCCAAGTTCAAACAGTGACTTGATCTTCAATTCAAGACATACCTCATGTCCTGGCCTTTGATTTAGAACTTCAGTAGCAAGGTTCAACGATTCATCATAAAGGCCAACTTTTTCAAATAAAAGAGCAAGCTTGACTCTGTCCTCCAGATCTTCGACCCGGTTTAAATCCATTGTTTTAAGGTGACTCTTCAGTGAAGGAATGTCATTGTTGTCTTTGAGAGCTTCCAGATAAGCAATCCTGTATTCCAGGCTGTTATCAACAGCGGAAATGGCGCTTAGGAATTCCATGGTCTCCTTATTTGAATTTTTCCGTTTCAGATTTTCAATTATTATGTCAGTTATAAGTTTTGAAGCATTCTCTGAATATTTCAGATATGCAGTCTCATTATATATTCCGTTCATAGAGAGAAACATAACTATAAAGTCCCATTGGGAGGTTATTTTTCCCATTTCCATGACATTTTCCACTACCTGTGGTATGTTTGCTATTATGGACTTACCTTTTAGAAACGCCATTATCTCTGCAGAATTTCCTCCCATAACGAGTGCCTTTGTATATAATATCTGGAACGTCCGGTTCTCCATATCCACCCTGTAAAAATTCCGGATTGCTGCTGAATCATGAATGTCTAGTTTTTCCCAAATATCCCTAACCACAACCTCAAGCTGTGAAGATAGATTCTTATCGATTGTGAAAGATTCAGGAATACGCTCCAGAGAAGATATAATCTCTTCTGTTATCTTCCTGCGTGTCTCTTTTGAACGCGAGGAAAGATATCGATCTATGTTGTGCTTCAGAATATTGTTAATGTTCTCTTCGCCTGGGAGAGCCATGACATAGGATTGCTAATATAATATATAACTTTAAGACATGTTTTCAGCAGTATTGCCTGATTCCGGTTCGAATGTACAGTTATTTTTTAATGGATCATACAATACATGATCATGCATCTGAAAACAGGAAAAAACTGCTATATTTCTCCTCTGGCATCTCTAAGGGGAAATATTGAGCTGGGAGATGAGTGCTCAATTTTTGATTTTGCAAGCATAAGGACCGAGTCAGAATTGATCAGAATTGATTCGTTCAGCAATGTGCAGGATAATGTTTCCATGCATGTGGATGAACATTATCCGATAAAAATTGGAAAATATGTGTCCATAGGACATAATGCCGTGGTTCATGGTGCAACAATTGAGGATGATTGCATAATTGGAATGGGTGCCGTGGTGATGAATGGGTCCAGGATATGCTCTGGAAGCATAGTTGCTGCAGGAGCAGTTGTTCTACAGAATAAGGTTATCCCTGAAGGGAGTCTTGTTTTAGGTGTACCAGGTAAGGTGGGAAAAAATAGCCCGGAATTTCGGACCATGGCACACTTAAATGCTCTTGAATACCTGAAACTGAAAGAGAGATACATCCAATAGAGATATGCATCCTTCGTTCTGAGGCTCGCTTTGCTAAACTCAATATTAATAAATAAGCTATTCATATGGATCAAAAACGTGATTTCCAATGGCGAAGATGCATACTAGGAAAAAAGGAAAATCAGGGTCAAGAAACTCATTCTACGGAGAGAAGCACAACTGGGTACAGATGAGTCAGAGCGAGATTGAAGAGGCAGTGGTTCAGATGAGGAGGGATGGTCTGACCGCATCAATGATAGGTATAAAATTGAGGGATCTCTATGGTGTTCCAAAACTCAAATTTATCAACAAGAAGAAGATAGGCGATGTACTTTCTGAAAATAAAATTGCACCGGAAGTTCCTGAAGATCTCCTTGCACTTATTACCAAATACAAGAGAGTCTCAAAACACATGAACCTTAACAAAAAAGACATCAGCAATAGCAGGAGAAGAAGCCTTGTGATGGCTAAGATGCTGAGACTTGTAAGATACTACAAAAGAACTGGACGTCTTGCAAGGGGCTGGGAACTCAACAAAGTATTGTGAGTAAACCAATGCTTGACAAATTAATAAATAAAGATTTTATTACTTCTCTTGACAAAGCAAGAGAATTTTTTGATAAATTTGATTATTTCAGGATTCTGGCACACTATGATGGGGATGGCACAAGTTCAGCCATTATTCTCACCAATATGATGCTAAGAGCGGGAAAGAGATTCCATCTTGGATTTGTAAAGGACTTATCCAGAGAAGGGATGGTCAAGAGATACGAGGAAGAGAAGAATCTTCCAACCATATTTGTGGACTGTGGCTCAGATCAGGCAAAATATTTTGATTCGGGAGAGAAGAATATACTGGTTCTTGATCATCACCTTTATTCTGACAGCCCGAAAAGTGTTCTGAACATAAATGCCAGAGATTATGGAATAGATGGAACAAGAGAAGCTTGTGGGGCCACAATGGCCTTTATCTTCGCAGTGGCAGTGAATTCTGAGAATTCTGATCTTCTTCCATTCATGATCACGGGAGCAATGGCAGACAAACAGGACATGGAGGGATTTAAAGGGGTGAACAGGGGGCTCATTGAGGCCTATGGAAAGAACATTGAAAAAAAGCATGTCCTCAACCTGCATGGTGAAACACTTATAGATTCAATTGTATATTCTATTGATCCATTCATAAATGGATTAACAGGTTCCAGAGAAGGTGCAGAAGCACTTCTAAATGATCTTAAACTTGATGGAACAAGAAAACCTGAGTCCCTTACGAATGAGGAAAAACTGCTGCTGGGAAAACATCTTTCATACAGACTTATGATCCAGGGATGCCAGAGCGAGGCAATGTCCTACCTTGAAAGGGATGAACTGATCTTTTCCAACGGATTCACGTCATCAGAACTTTCAGTAATCATAGATGCAAATGCTAAAAATGGTGACAATTCAATTCCGGTTGAATATTTCATTGGCAACACTTCTCTTAAGGATGTTATGATAAAGAACAGAAAAATATACGAAACAAAACTGATAGATTATATCACACGATCACACAAATCCATGGAAAAAAGCAAAAATATTCAATTTTTCTATGCGCCAGGCTCTGAGATGGCAGGTGCAATTTCTGGCACTTTGATGCTATATCTTGCAGATCAGACAAAACCAGTCATAGGATTCAATGCAGGAGACAAGATCACGCTCGTATCCAGCAGAGGAACAAGAAAAATGGTTGAAATGGGACTCAATCTATCCCAGGTCATGAAGGAATGCGCAATGAAGGTAGAAGGAAATGGCGGAGGCCATGACATTGCTGCAGGAGGCAATATTCCCCGGGGAAGGGAGAAACAATTTGTTGAACTTGTGGACGAAATGGTTGGGATTCAGCTAAAAAACATGAAAAGACGTTAAATACAATGTACTATTATTCATATGGCATGGGTAAGCTTGGAATATATACTAAAAACCCAAGATTTTACTATGGCGTGATCCGCGCACTCAAAGATTTTGGAATTAATTTTATCTCAATTGAAAACATTTTCGAGGATTTGAAAAATGTTGACGTAGTGCTGAGTTCAACTGGTGATAGCAGAATATCTGAGAAACAGATTTTCCAGGAGGATCCAGTTAGAGCTGTTCGCAGAAGTTTTTCATTCTTCATGGGCAAAGATAAATTTCATACCATTTATATAGGGATAGATCCTGGGCCCAAACCCGGAATTGCAGTCACATCAAATAATGTTGTACTTGAAGCCTTTGAACTATTTGATGTTGGACAAATAAGAAACACTGTCGAAACATTAATTGTAGACTATGGTGCAGAATACTGTTCCATCAGAGTAGGGAACGGAGATAAACCTAACAGGCAGTATATATTGAGGCAGATTTTACCACTTGGCCTGAATGTTGAAATAATCAATGAAACCGGTACAAGTTATCCACATAAAACGCATGATAATGCACTATCAGCAGCTAGAATTGCAAATATTGAGATATTTCAAAAAAATGGTCCTTCTATGACTGCAAAGAAAAGAAGAGAACTCATAGAAGAGGAGTTCCGTACTTTAAATAATATTTGATTAAGATTTCTTTTGGTTTTTCTTCCTGTTGTATCTCCATTTTGGTTGACCAGTTGCTGTTTTTCTCTTTCCCGAGGCAAGCACCAAAAATGCCATAAATATAACAACCGCGCCTGAAATATAATATATCCAGTCATAGTTCGGAGGTGTTCCATAATAAAAGGTACTCACGTATGATGATTTAACACCTGTGAACAAGGAGCCGTTCACGATCTTGACCTGAAGTGTGTTAACCCCATTATTCAGAAGGCTGGATGCTTCAATCACCGTAACGTCCTTGCTTTGACCGGGACCTAATGATATTACCTTTGTTGAAATAAGTGCTCCATTAAGAATGAATTGTACTGAAATGTTACTGTATGTTGTAGATTCAGTGTTAGAGATGTATGCGTTGAGTGTAATTGGTTCATAAACAGGAATTGCTATATTTATGATTTTACTGACTACGACGGAGCCATAAGTTGCAGTGGCATAGATTGTGATATATATGGATTGATTTGCAGCATCCGGTGCAGTGATATTGAACTCAAAGAATCCACTTTTCGAAAGTTCTTGTGTATTCCCCCCGCTGGAGAGACCTATCGCATACTCTGCTGCAATATAGACAGTTGCTGTATAGTTTGAAAATCCCTTTGATTCGTTAAAGAATAACTGAAATCTTTCAGTTTTATATACACTTGATGGGTGAGATACAGTGACATTGAATGAGCCGTTAGTAGCATGTGAAGGCTCTGCAAGTGCCAGCGGTAATGACAAAACCATTAAGGATATGCAAAAGGTTGCAAGTAAAAATTTGTGGTTCATCTGTTTTTCCTCCCTCTGAATGCAACTCCTGCAAGTCCACCAATCACCGCTATTACGATAACCAATATTCCAATTTCAATTGTCGATACAGGATTGCCGGTGTAATTTGCAATAATGTTTCCGCCTTTTGCAGTATTGTATAATGCTCCAAGATTTGGGAATGACACATACAGGTTTTCCGAATGGACTGTTGAACTATTAAGTTGATATATACTGTACTGTACAGTGAAATTGAATGCACTGTTATAATAATTGGATTCGGGTACCAATATGATAAGGAGATTCTTTGACTGTCCAAAGGATAGATTTGTTGAGTTCACAATCTTCCCATTAATACTGAACATCACCTGCCAGTTATATTTAGAATAGATATTCTTTGAAAGATTCAATGTCTCATTTGTGTTTCCTGTGTTTTTCAGAATAGCACTGTAGGTGATGTTTCCACCATCAAAGGCTGCAAAGTCAGTGGAAATGTTTAATGATGCGGAATAATTTACACTCATGTTAGCCTTTACATTATCCGTTAGCGATCCACCATTGTAACTGACTAATATAGGTATCTCATTTACACCAGAGGCTACAGTATTGACATTTTTAATGTTTGCTTTTACATATGCAGTTCTGTTAATTCCGAGGTCTTTTAGTGTGCTAGTGTTAAAGGTGATATTCCAATTGCTGCTTCCAGACGATAATGTGATGTTAGCCTCTGTTGTGAGTAGATTTGTTACGTTTAGATCATAAGAGAATTTCGAGAATTCTGATACATTTTGCGCAACATAATTCTGCTTGATTGAAACGTTTCCATTAATTACCTTTTGCAGCACCAGATTAACTGTTTGTGTTTTGTTCGTGTATATTGTAGTTGATGACTGGTACTCGTTGGAAAATGTGTAATTGTTCACTGTAACAGTGTTTGAAATGTATGAAGTGAATGTTATGTTTTTCGCAGGAAGGAGAGTTCCACTACCAGAAGTGGCCGATATTCCAAGGTCTGCAACTGTTAAGTTTACATTTTCAGCTTTAGGTGCTTGCCCTAAATAAGTATAAACATATATGTAATTGGCAGGTGTTAAGGATATATTATTGGTAGAAGTACCCTGAAAGATGCCTATATTGACATGGCCAAGATATGCTACCATTGCTGATTTGCTGTATGCATACAAGGTATAAGTTCCATTAACGAGACTGAAATTGTAATGGCCAGACCCTGTAGTATAAGTCCATCCTTCAAGCAAATTATTTTTGTAGAAAGAGACATTGACTGCAGCCATAGAAACACCTGAGTAAAGTGAAAGACCGTTTACCTGTGTAAAGAAAGGGGCCACACTCAAAGTAATGTTGCTTTGTATGTTAGATTTCAAAAACACGTTCATATTATGGTAAATTCTGAATTCACCAGTCGAATTCACTAAATTGTCATAATAATGTACAGAGTAAGACCCTTGCGGAAGAATGCTTGACATTGATGTGAGATTTATCAGCCCAGATGATGAATTTATCAATAAATTACCTGTACTTATTCCCAAATTATTGGTGAGATTGAGCCAATATGAGTTGTATAATACGGCATTCACTGTTGTGTTACTGTTTATCCTATAAGTTATTATTCCAGATTGCATCGAATTTCCAAGTTCATATACCGTATAAGTTCCTGGCGCAATAGTTCCATTTACTTCATTTATCAACGTACCATTATTGAAAATCTTGAAAGATTGCACACCGTTTACGATGAAACCAACATGACTAGT